>JACIZN010000044.1 GCA_014359405.1 Candidatus Caldatribacterium sp. | reverse complement strand
CGGGGACATTCGCAGGAAAATCAACCAGCGTTTCTCTTCCCTTCCTTCTCCGAGAAAACTTCATCTTGAGGTCCTCTTCCAGAAGGGTATTGCCCCTCCCCATTTCCTGGGGGTCATTGCTGGGTACCGGGAAGACGAGGATAAACAATGCGTGCATATCGTCGAGAAAGTTTTACGAGAGGAGATTGACTGGGAAGGTGTTCCCCTTCGAATCACTCTGCAACGAAAAGGAGAGAGAGTGTCTCAGGGCGTACTGGAACTACCTCCAGAATGAGCGGCGGTACTCTCCGCATACCCTTGAGAATTACTTCCGGGTCATTGGTCAGTTCCTTGGATTTGTGAAGACGCGAGGAAAAGATGTCTTTGGCGTTACTTCTCAAGATGTGAGTGATTTCCTCGTGTACTTGAAAACCCATCACCAGCTCAAGCGGGTCTCCCAAAGCCACCGTGCTTCGGTTCTGAGGAGTTTTTTCCGGTTCCTCCGTCGTCGTGGATTCCTTGCTGAGAACCCCTGTGATGGTATCGGACAGTTTCGGGTGGAGAAGGGTTTACCTCAGTTTCTGACCCGGGAAGAGGTGGAGCAATTCCTTGAGGCTCTGAAGAGGAAAAGCACAGAGAACCCGGGGGACTTTCTCGCATTGCGGAACTGGGCTCTCTGTGAGTTTCTCTACGCAAGCGGCATGCGTGTGGGGGAGATTGTGAAGGTTCGCCCCGAAGATATAGATTTCGAGAAGAACATGGTTCGGGTCTGGGGGAAAGGAGGAAAGGAGCGAATCGTTCCTTTCAACGAAGCCACTCGGTGTGCTCTTTTGACGTACCTCGGCATGTGGAAGACAAAGTTTCCCGAAGCCACGTCCCTTTTTGTCAACCGTTACGGTAAACCTCTCACCCCCCGCGGGGTGAGGAGCATCCTTGACTCTGCGGCGAATATGACCGGAATGGAGGGAAAAAAGCTTTTCCCCCACATTTTCCGACACACTTTCGCAACCCACTTCCTCTCCGGAGGCGGGGAACTTCGGGTCATTCAGGAGGCTCTTGGGCACTCGAGCTTATCGACAACCCAGATTTACACCCACCTTGATTGGAGTAAAATGAAAAAGGTGTACGAGAGTGCCCATCCTCATGCAAGAAAGGCGAAGGAGGACGAAGAGTGATTCGTGCAACTACGGTCATAGCCGTTTTGAAGGATGGACAAGGAGCAATGGCGTGTGATGGCCAGGTCACGATGAGCGAAACCGTGGTGAAGCGGGGAGCAAGGAAAATCAGGAGACTCTACCAGGATAAGGTTCTTGCTGGTTTTGCTGGAACCGGGGCGGATTGCCTGACGCTTCTTGAGCGGCTTGAGGAGAAGCTCAACATGTACGGAGGAAACCTTCCTCGAGCTGCGATAGAGCTTGCGAAGATGTGGCGGACCGATAAGATTCTTCGTCAGCTCGATGCTCTTCTTATTGCCATGGACCTGTCCCACATTTTCATCATTTCAGGGCGAGGGGATGTCATAGAGCCTGATGAGCCAGTTGCTGCCATTGGCTCTGGGGGAAACTATGCTTTAGCAGCTGCCAAGGCTCTCCTCAGGCACACTTCCTTTACTGCCCGGGACATTGCCCGTATTGCTCTGCAGATTGCTTCAGAGATATGCATCTACACTAACGATACTATTTTTCTTGAGACTCTGGGGGAGGAACAGACGTGAGAGAGAACGATTTAACTCCCGAGGAAATAGTTAGAGAACTTGACAAGTACATAGTGGGGCAGAGTGAGGCAAAAAAGTGCGTGGCTATTGCCCTGCGGAACAGGATGCGGCGGCGAATGCTCCCTCCAGAAATTGCCGAAGAAATTACTCCCAAGAACATCATCATGATTGGCCCAACAGGAGTAGGGAAAACAGAAATTGCCCGTCGTATTGCAAAGCTCACCAACGCTCCATTTCTCAAAGTGGAAGCCACAAAATTCACAGAAGTCGGATACGTTGGCCGTGATGTGGAGTCCATCATTCGGGACCTGACGGAGCTTGCCATTCGCATGGTGAAGAACGAGCGCATTAGAGCCCAAGAGGAGAAGGTTCGAGAGATTGTAGAGGAAAGGATTCTCGATGCACTCCTTGCGCAAGGAGCTGTGCAAGAAGATGTGGAAGTGGAGAGCTCGGGAAGAGTCGATATCGTGTGGCCGGTGACTTCCTCTCTTGGGAGAACACGGGAAAAGCTCCGGGAGAAGCTCCGAAGGGGAGAGCTTGAGGACCGGATTATCGAGGTCGAGGTTGAAGAGAGTTCGGTCCCGATGGAGATCATTGCTGCAAGCGGCATGGAAAGCCTTGGCATCGACCTCAGGGAGGTTTTTGGCAGTCTTTTTCCACCCCGAAGGAAGAGGAAACGCATGAAGGTCAGGGATGCCAGGGAGGTTCTCTTCAACGAGGAGGTCCAAAAGGCCATTGATATGGACGACGTTGTCCAGGAAGCCATCCGGAGGGTAGAAGAAACAGGAATCGTGTTCATCGACGAGATTGATAAAATTGTCTCTCCCCCAGGTGGAGGATACGGACCGGATGTATCCCGGGGAGGGGTTCAGCGGGATCTCCTTCCGATTGTGGAGGGTTCAACCGTCCTCACAAAGCATGGTCCTGTTCGGACGAATCATATTCTCTTCATCGCCGCTGGAGCTTTTTCCCAGTCAAAGCCCTCCGATCTTTTGCCTGAGCTCCAGGGACGTTTTCCAATCCGTGTGGAACTCTCTCCCCTCTCTGAAGAGGACCTCTATCGGATTCTTGTGGAACCATACAATTCCCTGGTCAAACAGTACAAAGCACTCCTTTCCACAGAAGGAGTTTCTATCGAGTTCACAGAGGACGCCCTTCGGGAAATAGCGCACATTGCGTACTCTCTCAATGAAAAGATGGAAAACATTGGGGCTCGCAGGCTCTACACGGTTATGGAGCGAGTTCTCCAGGATATTTCCTTCAACGCTCCAAAGCTCAAAGGACAGCACGTGGTCATCGATAGGGAATACGTTCGAAGGGAACTCAGGGATATCCTGAAAGACGAGGATGTTACAAGGTATATCCTCTAACTTGTTGCATTCTTTTTTCCCTTCGTGCTATACTTACCCAGGTTTTCCAGTACGCATGCGGGAATATTCCGGTGCCTTTTTGGCTCTTCCCGCAGAGGTAAGAACCGGAAGGAGGATGTTGTATGGTCGTTACAATGAAGCAACTTCTTGAAGCCGGGGTCCACTTTGGCCACCAGACTCGTCGGTGGAACCCCAAGATGAAACCCTACATTTTCACCGAGCGGAACAACATCTACATTATCGATCTCCAGAAGACCGTTGAGCTCACCGAGAAAGCCTATAACTTCGTGAAGGAATTGGCTCGCCAGGGTGGTACGGTACTCTTTGTGGGGACCAAAAAGCAGGCCCAGGAAGCGATTCAGCAGGAAGCCCAGCGGTGCGGGATGTTCTATGTGAACCAGCGCTGGCTTGGTGGCATGCTTACGAATTTCGCCACCATCCGAAAGAGCATCGATCGCCTGAAGAGCATCGAGGCCATGGAGGCCAAAGGGCTTCTTGAAAAGCTCCCCAAAAAAGAGGCCATGCAACTTCTCAAAAGAAAAGCCCGTCTGGCAAAGTACCTGAGTGGCATCAGGGACATGGATAGGCTTCCCGATTGTGTTTTCATCGTTGACCCCCGAAGGGAACGAAATGCCGTTCTTGAAGCGAGACGCTTGGGAATTCCTATTGTAGCCATTGTGGATACGAACTGTGACCCTGATGAGATTGACTACGTCATCCCGGGGAACGATGATGCCATTCGGGCCATTCGCCTCTTTGCTTCCCTTATTGCTGATGCAGTGATTGAAGGGAGAAGGCTCGCAACAGAGGGTGCTGATGTGGTGCCCACTACTGGGGTGGCTGTTCCGGAGACCCCAGAGGTCCAAGAAGTACAGGAGGAACCGACTATTCTCGAAGAGCTTGAGGAAATTGAGGAGGAAGGGCAATGAGCGTGAACACAAAGGACATCATGGAGCTTCGGAATCGCACTGGCGCGGGAGTCATGGACTGTAAAAAGGCACTCCTTGAGGCAGGGGGAGACCTTGAGAAAGCCTGTGAGATCCTGCGCCGGAAAGGAGTCGAGATTGCTGCCAAGAAGAAAGAGCGCACCGTTCGTGAGGGACTCATTGGAGCATACGTGCATACGGATGGGAAGATTGGAGTCCTTGTTGAGGTGAACTGCGAGACGGATTTCGTTGCCCGTACAGAGGAGTTTCGTAACCTCGTGAAGGAGCTTACCCTTCAAATTGCCGCTCAGGCCCCTCGCTGGATCTCTCCTGAGGATGTCCCTGAGGAGGTTCGCCAGAGAGAGGAGAGTTTCTACTGGAAGGAGCTTGAAGGGAGTAACAAGCCGGAGGAAGTGAAGCGAAAGATTGTGGAAGGAAAAATGAAGAAATTCTACGAAGAAAATTGCCTCCTCGAGCAGGAGTACATTCGAGATCCGGAGAAAAAGGTCAAAGACCTCCTGGTGGAAACCGTTGCCAAGCTCGGTGAGAATATCGTGGTACGGCGTTTCGTTCGTTTCAAGCTGGGTGAAGGAGATGGCGAGTGATTCATTGCGTTTCAAGAGAATCCTTCTGAAGCTTTCGGGAGAGGCCTTCCGTGGCTCTCTCCCTTCAGGCATCGATACCCAGGTCCTTGCTTACCTTGCCTCAGAGATTGATGCTGTACGTTCCTTAGGGGTTGAGGTTGCCATCGTTGTAGGAGGGGGGAACATTCTTCGGGGGAGGGACGCAGGGGATCGGGGAATCAGCAGAGTTACAGCAGACTACATGGGGATGCTCGCGACGGTCATTAATGCTCTGGCGCTCCAGGATTTCCTTGAGAACCGGGGAATTCCTACCCGGGTGCAGACAGCTATCGAGATGCGGGAGGTTGCGGAGCCCTATATTCGTCGGCGAGCCATACGGCACCTTGAGAAGGGAAGAGTGGTTATATTCGCCGGAGGAACGGGAAACCCCTATTTCACGACCGATACGGCGGCTGCTCTGCGAGCTGCGGAGATTAAAGCGGATGCGCTCCTTAAGGCCACGAAGGTGGACGGGGTGTACGAAGCTGACCCAACTATCCACAAGGATGCGGCAAGGTTTGAGACCCTCGACTACCTTGAGGTCCTCAATCGAGGCTTGAAGGTGATGGACTCGACTGCTGTTTCCCTGTGCATGGAGAATCACATCCCCATCATTATCTTCAATATCCACCAGACCGGGAATCTGTGTAAAATTGTGACAGGACACAAAGTGGGTACGCTCGTGGGGAGGGAAAGGGATGAATGAGCTCTTGAAACCCCTTTTAAAGGATATTGAGAAGCGGATGAAACAGGCGGTTAATGTTGTGCGCGAGGAGCTCTCTCATGTTCGCACAGGACGTGCCTCTCCTGCTCTTGTGGAAAATCTCGAGGTGGAGTACTACGGTACGACGGTTCAGCTGAAACAGATTGCTTCCATCACCACTCCTGATGCCCGCACCATCCTCATCCAGCCTTGGGACCGGAATGTCCTACCTCTCATCGAAAAAGCAATCTGGAAGTCGGACCTTGGATTTAACCCGGCAGTGGACGCGACGGTGATACGAGTGACCTTGCCCCCACTTACGGAAGAACGGAGAAAGGAAATCGCCAAGATGGCGAAGAAGATAGTGGAGGAAGGAAAGGTTGCGGTGCGCAACCTTCGTCGGGAAGCCAACGAAGAAGTGCGAAAGATGGAGAAGGAAGGGAAGGTTTCTGAAGATGAGAGTAAATGGGCTCAGGCAGAAATCCAGAAGCTGACGGACGAACACATTAACGAACTGGACGGTCTATGGGAGAAGAAGGAAAAAGAAATTATGAGCGTGTGAATGGTCTCTTGCAGCATGTTGCCATCATCATGGATGGCAACGGAAGGTGGGCAGAGCGGCGGGGGCTTCCTCGTCTTGAAGGGCACCGGAAAGGTATCGAGACGGTGCGGGTCATTGTAGAAGAGAGTGGTCGATTGGGCATTCCCTTCTTAACGCTTTACTCTTTCTCTACCGAGAACTGGCGAAGGCCGCTTCAGGAAGTACAGGGTCTTCTGACGCTCTTTGAAGAGGCAATACACCAGTACGGAGAGGAACTCAAGAAAAACAACGTTTGTGTTCGCTTTTTAGGTCGCCGGGATGGCCTACCGGAAAGACTAAGGAAGGCCATGGAGGACCTTGAGGGGAAAACAAGAGAGAACACAGGACTCACCCTTAACCTTGCCGTAAATTATGGGGGAAGAGATGAAATCCTCCGAGCCGTACAACGCTTTCTGGAGAGTGGAAAGAATTTGGCCACCCTTACCGAAGAGACGTTTCGAGTTTTCCTTGACACCGGAGACCAGCCTGACCCTGATCTCCTCATTCGTACGGGAGGGGAAAAGCGGGTCAGTAACTTCCTCCTTTGGCAGGTTGCGTACACCGAGCTTTGGTTTACCGATGTCCTCTGGCCGGATTTCGATGTTCTCCTCTTTCACCAGGCTCTTGAAGATTTCGCCCAGCGTAGGAGAAGGTTCGGAGGTCTCTCTTGAGGGGTAGCCCTTTGTTCTCGAAGGATTTCAAGATACGAACATTGACCATTCTCCTCTTTTTGCCTCTTTTTCTTCTCCTCCTTCTTCTCAATCGCATTACCATGGTGGGGCTTTTTCTGGTTATTGCTTTTCTTGCTTTTCGGGAGTACCTTTCGATTGCCCTGGGTAAGGAGGAATGGCCACCCCTTCTTCTTGCCCTGGGAGCCCTTGTGTGGATATACCTTTTGCCTTGGATTCCTGAAAAAGCGAGGATTCCTGGGTGGTATACTCTCTCCCTTGCGCTCTTGGGGTGGGTGCTTCAGGACGTAGAGAAGTGCCTTGAACGGGTGAGTTTCTTCTTCTTTGGGGTTTTTTACTGCTTCGTCCTTCCTTTTTTCTGGGTTCGAACGGGACTTGAATTCTCTCCAAGGCTTCTCCTTTTTTTCGCCCTTCTTGTGTGGGTGAACGATATCTCGGCGTACCTCTTTGGAGTTCGATGGGGGTCTCATAAGGTACTCCCCGCTATCAGTCCAGGAAAGAGCTGGGAGGGTTTTCTGGGGGGAGCAGGAAGTGCCTTCCTTGGGAGCATCCTTTTGAGCTATGTCTTTGGCTTACCCCTCCTGTGGTGCTGTCTTTGTGGGGCAACTCTCCCTCCTCTTGCTTTCCTTGGGGATATTTTCGAGTCGGCTCTGAAGCGAAGAAGAGGTGTGAAGGATTCGGGAGCCCTTCTTCCAGGCCACGGGGGTATTCTTGACCGCTTCGATGCCTTTTTCGCCGTTGGTCCCTTGGTGTACTTTCTTGCTTCCTTAGGAAGGGGATAGGAAGATGCGAGTTGCGGTTCTGGGCTCGACAGGATTTCTCGGGGAACAGATTCTTGAGGTTCTTGCCTGCAACCAGGATTTCCGTGTTGTCCTCCTTGGGGGATTTCGCAACATTCCGAAGCTTCTCAAGCAAGCGGAGTTCTGTGGTGCTCGGTACGTGTACAGCCCGTATCTTGAGGGTGATGTCCCCTTTCTTCCCCTCACTTCCTTGCAGGAGCTTGAGGATGTCCTCCTCTCGGATGAAATCGATGGAGTCTTTTTTGCTGCAAGCGGTGTTGCTCTGTTTGGGACTTTCTGCAAACTCCTTGATACGGGAAAGACTCTCTGGGCGGGTAGTAAAGAACTCGTGATTCTCGCAGGGGACCTCATGGGAGCAGGGCTCCTTGAAAGGTATCCCAATCTTGTTCCTCTTGATAGCGAGCATAACGCCTTGTGGCAGATTCTCAGGGTTTTGCCCTGGAACGAGGTCGATAAAGTTTACATAACGGCTTCCGGAGGACCCTTCTATGAGTGGCGGGGACCTTTGAGCGACATCACCCCAGAAATGGCCCTGGCCCATCCGAACTGGAGGATGGGGGAGAAAATCACCATAGACTCTGCAAACCTTGTGAACAAGGGTCTTGAGGTGATGGAGGCTTTCTTCCTTTTTGGAATTTCTCCGGAGAAAATTGACGTTCTCGTTCAGCGGGAGAGTGTGGTTCATGCGCTTGTGGAGACAAAGGACGGCTTCGTTTTTGGGGTGCTTGCGCCTCCCGATATGCGTCTTGTGATTCAGAATGCCATAGCTCCTGAAAGGAAGCCCAATCCGTTCCAGCGCCTTCGCTTTGGGGAGCTTCGGACTCTCCATTTCGAGTACCCTGTGCCCTCCAGATTTCCGGGATTCTACCTTGCGCTGAGTGCTCTTCGCAAAGGACAGGGATACCCCACCTTTTTCTGTGGAGCGGATGAGGCCTGTGTGCACCACTTCCTTGCCCGAAGCATCGCTTTTGACGAGATACCGGCAGTACTTGAGCAGGTCCTCGAGGAAAAAGTTCTTCCTCCTCAGGATATTTCTCAGGTTGAACGCCTCTTTGCTCTGGGATTTGCTAAGGCTGAGGAGGTCATCAAGCAGAGGAGTGCCCTGCGATGACCACAGTTTTTGCCTTTGTTTTTGTTCTGAGCCTTCTTGTTCTTGCTCATGAATTTGGTCACTTTACCTTTGCCCGCCTTTTCGGAATACGGGTGCTCCACTTTGCGCTGGGTTATGGGCCGAAGCTCTTTTCATGGATGTGGAGAGGGGTAGAGTTCTCTATTCGCCTCTTTCCCCTTGGAGGTTACGTGCGTATGGCGGGGATGGAGGGAAACCCCATTGAGGGATACGGAGAACCCCCTGTTGCTCACTCGGAGCGTTTCGATGCAAAGCCTCTCTGGCAGCGAAGCCTTGTGGTTCTTGCTGGCCCTCTCATGAATCTCCTTCTTTCGGTCGTTCTCCTTTTTGCTGTTTTTAACGTGACTGGGATTCCCACCGGGAGGATAGCAGTCCTTGAGGTTCTGCCGGGAGGACCTGCAGAACGAAGTGGCGTGAGAAAAGGTGACGTTCTTCTCTCCATAGAGGGAAAACCAGTGGAGCGTATTGAAGATGTAACTAAGGTGATTGCCACAAGCCCCGGTAAGCCGGTGGTCCTTACTCTGGAGCGCCAGGGAGAGGTTCTTGAGGTTACCGTGGTACCCGAGTGGAGCGATGCGGAAAAGCGGGCTCTCATTCGGGTAATCTTTGGGGGAGAGCACAGAAAGTACAATCCCCTGGTGACCTTGGCCAAAAGTGGCGTAACGGTAGCCGAATGGTTCATCCTCAGCCTTCTTGGAGTGCTCTATGCCCTCGTGGGAAAGATTCCCCTTGAGGTTACCGGACCTTTGGGGATTGCCCAGATGGCAGGACAGGCGGCAGCCTTTGGGTTTGTGAATCTTCTTGCCTTTGCAGCGGTTATCAGCGTTTTTCTTGCCCTTTTCAATCTCTTCCCCATTCCTGTTCTTGATGGGGGGCACCTCCTCCTCTTCCTCTACGAGAAGATTCGGGGGAGAGCCCTCGAAGAGGAGAAAAAGGGGATGATTTACCTCATAGGCATCATTTTCATTTTTCTGCTCTCGATTTTCGTCACATACCAGGATGTGCTCAGGATTGTAGCGGGAAAATGAAGCGGCGCAGGACTCAAGAAGTTCCCCTTGGACCTCTGGTAGTTGGAGGAAACCATCCTATCTGGGTCGAGGCAATGGGAAGAAGGCATCCGAGAGATTGGGAGGCCTGTCTTGAAGAAATCGACAGGGCCTTTTCCCGGGGTTGCGAAATCTTCCGGATTGCAGTCTTTGATGAAGAGGGGATTGAAGGACTTCGAGAAATCCGAAAACACAGGAGAACGCTCCCCCTTGTGGCTGATATTCACTTTACGATTCGACTCGCCTTCCAGGCTATCTCAGCAGGAGTGGATGCTGTTCGGGTGAATCCGGGAACCGTCCATGACCGTTCTGCCTTAGAGTCCCTCATTGATGTCGCCCGGGATCAGGGTGTTGTGCTTCGTATCGGAGCCAATGTTGGGTCTCTTCCCCCTAAACTCCGGGCAAAGGAAAGGACTCAGGCACTCCTTGAGAGCATAGCTGAACTTGTGGATCTTGCCGAGAAAAAGGGGATGAAGCGTCTCATTCTCTCTGCGAAATCCTCAGATATTGAGGAGACGGTAGTTACTTACGAGAAGTTGAGCGAAAGCTTCTCTTACCCACTCCATGTCGGCCTGACGGAGGCAGGAAGTGGCATTGAGGGGATTGTGAAATCCTCAGTAGCTCTGGGAATTCTCCTCAGAGAAGGAATTGGGGATACGATTCGGGTGTCCTTGACCTCGAAAAGTCCTGTTCTTGAGACTGAGGTTGGGTGGGAGATCCTTAAGGCCTTGGGAGTGCGCTTAAGAGGGGTGACCCTCATCTCATGTCCCACCTGTGCCCGGGCAAGAGGAGATGTGGTATCATTTGTCCGAGAATTTCGAAGAGCCATTGCGCCTCTTGAAGGGGTTGCAGGAATCCGGAAGTTAAAGGTTGCCATTATGGGGTGTGAAGTTAACGGTCCAGGGGAAGCTAAGGAAGCGGACTTTGGCATCGCTCTGAGCGGAGGAAAGAAAGCGGTGCTCTTTGCCCGGGGCGAAGTGATCGGCGTTGTGCCTCAGGAGGAAGGTATTGCAGAACTTATTTCCCTGGTGCAGGAAGCAATGAAAGGAGAGGAGAGGAGTCCATGAGAATGTCGCTCCTTTTCGCGCCAACGATGAAAGAAGATCCCCAGGAAGCAGAAGTTGTCAGTCACCGTCTCATGCTCCGTGCTGGGTTCATTCGTCAGCTCTCTGCAGGGGTATACACCTTCTTACCCCTCGGATGGCGAACCCTTGATAAGATTATCCGCATTGTCCGGGAAGAGATGAATCGGGCAGGGGGACAGGAAATCCTCATGCCGGCTATGCAGCCAGCAGAACTCTGGAAGGAAACAGGTCGCTGGGATGTGTACGGTCCTGAGCTCGTCCGCTTCCAGGATCGGAGAGGGCGGGATTTCTGCTTAGGTCCCACCCATGAAGAGGTCATCACCGACCTTGCACGGCGTGAAATTCGCTCGTACAGGCAGCTCCCCCTTTTACTCTACCAGATTCAGACCAAATTCCGGGACGAGATTCGACCTCGCTTTGGAGTGATGCGGGCGAGGGAATTCCTCATGAAGGACCTGTACAGCTTCGATCGGGATGTGGAGGGACTTCAGGTAAGTTACCAGAAGATGTACGAGGCGTACTGCCGGGTCTTCAGCCGGTGTGGGCTCGAGTACATCGCGGTTCCTGCAGAAAGTGGGGTCATCGGGGGAGACGTTTCGCACGAGTTTCTCATTCTCGCAGAGTCGGGAGAAGAAAAAGTTTTTGTCTGCACGAGGTGTGGAGGTGCAAGTACATCCGAGGGGACGTACTGTCCGCAGTGTGGTGGGCCGATGGAAGAAAAGCGAGGAATCGAAGTCGGTCATATTTTCCAGCTTGGGACGAAGTACAGTGAACCCATGAAGGCGTACTTTGTCGATCGCGATGGGAAAGAAAAACCCCTTGTTATGGGTTGTTATGGAATAGGCATTGGACGGACGATGGCGGCAGCGATTGAAGCCAACCATGACGAGAAGGGAATCTGCTGGCCTCTTTCTCTTGCACCGTACGAGGTCGTGGTAATCCCGATCAACGTGAAGAAGGAAAGGCATCGTGAGGAAGCAGAGAGCATTTATGAAGAGCTCTCTCGAGCCGGTTTTGAGGTGGTTATTGATGACCGTGAGGAGAGTGCAGGGTACAAATTCAACGAGGCGGATCTCATCGGCTTTCCGATTCACGTTATCGTGGGAGAGAAGATGGAACGGAGCGGCACAGTGGAGGTAAAGCTCCGCAAGAGTAACGAACGCATCGAAGTGCAGAGGGCTGAAGTACGTGGAGTTCTTGAGAGGATTCGAAAGGAGCTCGCGGGCTAAACGATGGAGGAGAAGGGTTCTCTGAGAGGTACAAGGACAACGGCCATTATTGCTGCGTACAACGAGGAAAAGACCATTGGTCCGATTCTTGACGTGCTCCGGAGAAGCCCTGTGGTTGACCAGATTGTTGTGGTGAGCGATGGATCGACGGATCGTACGGTAGAAGTTGCAAGGAGCAAAGGGGCAGAGGTCGTCGAGCTTTTACATAACGTTGGTAAGGGAGGAGCTCTCTACAAAGGCCTTGAGTACATCCGAAGCGACGTTGTTCTTCTCCTTGATGCCGATCTCATCGGTCTCAACGAAAAGCACATTGAGGCCTTGGTGACGCCGGTCATCTCCGGAGAGGCGGATGTCACCATTGGGGTTTTCGAGGAGGGAAGGTTGGCAACCGACCTTGCTCAGAAGATTGCCCCCTTTCTTTCCGGGCAGAGGGCAATCCGCACGGATATTCTCCAGAACATCCCTGACATGGAGGTAGCTCGTTACGGAGTCGAGGTAGCCATTAACCGGTACGTGCGGAGGAACGGAGTTCGGGTGAAACTTGTGAAACTCCCGGGTCTCACCCATGTGATGAAGGAGGAGAAGTTTGGCCTTGTGCGGGGTTTCAGGGAGAGGGTGAAAATGTACTGGGAAATTTTCAGGAACATGTATCGGAGGGTTGATGGGAACGGCCGATGAGTGCTGGTCTTCTCCTTTTCGTTGAGCAACATCCTGCGTCGGAAGCTCAGGAAATCCTCCTTCGTGAAATGCTGGAAATCGCAAGGAGTGCTGGCCACACTATTTCTCACGTCATATCCTGTAGGGTTCGGCATCCCTTTCCCCGGTACTACTTTGGGAAGGGAAAAGTGAAAGAAATCGGTGATTTCGTTGCCGAGCATTCTCTGGGTTTTGTGGTGACAAATGTTGAGGTGACTCCTTCGCAGCAGCGGAACCTCGAGGAAGCCTGGGGCGTTCCAGTGTACACGAAATACGCGGTTATTCACGAGATTTTTGCGAAAAGGGCAAGGACGGCTCAGGGAAAGATCAAAGTTGAGCTTGCTCGCCTCCGGTACGAGTTGAGTCGCCTTACGGGGAAAGGGGTAGAGCTCTCCCGAACCGGTGGTGGTATCGGAACGAGGGGACCTGGAGAGCAGAAGATTGAAGTAGAGCGCAGGAAGATAAGGAATCGAATTGCCTTTCTTACGAGGGAATTGCAGCGCATTGAAAGGCAAAACGAGACTCAAAGGACTTTTCGAAAACGATCGGGAGTATTTGAGGTTGCCATTGTTGGGTATACCAACGCGGGTAAATCGACCCTTCTGAATGCTCTCACTGGTGCGGATGCGTACGTGATGGACCAGATGTTCGCAACTCTTGATCCTATGGCTCGGAAGTCCTTTATCCCCGATGTTGGGGAAGTTGTGTTCATCGATACCGTGGGGTTCGTTCGAGAGATGCCCGAAACCATTAAGGACGCCTTTCGGAGTACCCTTGAGGAGGTAAGGGATGCTGACCTTATTCTTGAGGTTGTGGATGTGTCTGACCCAGATTATGTCAACCACTTCCGAGTGGTTACCGAAACGCTTGAGGAAATCGGCGCAAGTGACTGCCCGAGGATACTCGTCTTGAATAAGATTGACCTTCTTGATGGGCTTCCTTTCCTTGAACACGATATGCGGGTACAGCCTCATGTGTTTGTCTCAGCACAGAAAAAGATAGGCATCGACAAACTCTATGCGGAGATTGCCCGTCTTCTGCAGCCACAGCTTACCGAAGTTCATCTTGAAATTGCTCCCGAAAAGCTTAAGGATATAACCCAGAGGATTCGCCCCCATGGGTATATTAAGAACCTTAGAGCACTTGAAGATGGAACCATTGTTCTTGATTGTGTCGTGCAGCGGGACTATGTTGCTCGGCTGCATGCCCTTTTGGCTTCCTGAACCTTACTTCCCATAATGTATATTATGTAAACCGCCTGAACACATGCGCAATCGCCTTTTATTAAGTGCCCCAGGCCCCACAACGCCTCACTCCTGAGCAAGTTGCCGCATTTTCTCTACAAAGTTGAGCTGCAGATTTGAGAGATGGAACTCGAGTTCTCGTAGCTCATCCCGATCGAGGTCTTTCTTTAAGGCTTCAAGGAGTATGGAGAAAAGATCGATGGCTTTCCGGGCTTCTTCAAGGTCCACGAGGATTTGCCCGTTTTCAGGATGCGCCATGAGCCCAAGGTACTGCCAGGCTTTGGCCGAGAGAAGGTTCAGAAAGTAGTACCCTAAGTCCTTTATTTTTCCAGGCTGCTGAGGTGCT
>JACIZN010000043.1 GCA_014359405.1 Candidatus Caldatribacterium sp. | reverse complement strand
CGAGTTCGTCACCGAGGCAAAACCAACCCCGGAAGAATTAGCCGATCTCCTCTTTGCCTTCACCGTTGCCAAGTACGTGAAATCCAATGCCATTGTCCTTGCCAGAGGCGGGAAAACCGTGGGTATTGGGGCAGGACAGATGAGCCGTATTGACGCCCTCCGAATCGCCATTGCTAAAGCTCAGGGGAGAGAAAAAGGCGCGGTACTCGCCTCAGACGCCTTCTTCCCCTTCAGCGACGTCGTGGAGGAAGCCGGACAGCACGGCATTCGGGCCATCATCCAGCCCGGTGGCTCCATCCGCGATGCGGATTCCATCGCTGCCTGTAACCGCTTGGGGATTGCCATGGTGTTTACCGGAGTGCGGCACTTCCGGCACTGAGGGATTCATGCGGCGGGAGAGAGATTTCCTCGGAGAAGTTGAGATTCCCGATGAACGCTATTTTGGCATTCACGCCGCACGGGCCCGGGAGAACTTCCCCCTTCCGGTTCCCGTTCCCTCCTCCCTCATTCGGGCATTTTTTGCCGTCAAATGGGCCTGCGCGGCGGCAAACCGGGATGTGGGCCTTCTTGATGAACCTGTTGCCTCGGCAATCCTCAAAGCCTGTGAAGAGGGCATGGAAGGGAAGTGGGATGGAGAAATCGTCGTCCCCCTCTTCCAGGGGGGAGCGGGAACATCCCTCAATATGAACGCGAACGAGGTCATCGCCAACCGGGCCCTCGAGATTCTCGGGCATGAAAAGGGCCGCTACGATATCGTCAATCCCTTTGACACCGTGAACCTGAGCCAGTCCACAAACGATGTCTTCCCCACTGCTTTGCGGGTGGCAGCCCTCTGGGAACTCGGGAATCTCGAGGATGCCATTGTAAAACTCCAGGGTGCCCTCCAGGAAAAGGAGAGGGAATTCGCGGGAATCCTCAAAGTCGGCCGGACAGAGCTCCAGGACGCTGTTCCTGTAACCCTGGGGATGGAATTCGGAGCCTGGGCAGAGGCCATAGGAAGGGACCGGTGGCGCCTCTGGAAGGTGAAGGAACGCCTCAAAGAGGTCAATCTCGGGGGAACAGCAGTCGGTACAGGGCTCAACGCCCATCCCCGCTACATTGCTCGGGCCATAGCCCACCTCAACGAGGTCACCGGGCTCCCAGTAGCCAAGGCGATGAACACCTTTGAGAACACCCAAAACCTTGATGTCTTCTCTGAGGTCTCAGGGCTTTTGCGCACCCTTGCCGTGAACCTCCGCAAAATCGCCAATGACCTCCGTCTCCTCTCCATGGGTCCCCGGGCGGGAATCGGAGAAATCGTCCTCCCTCCCCTCCAGGAGGGTTCCTCCATCATGCCGGGGAAGGTGAACCCGGTGCTCTGCGAGTACGTTGAGGGTATCGCCCTTGATGTTTTTGGCAAAGATCTCGCCTTAGGGTTTGCAACCTCAAGCGGGCAACTCGAGCTCAACCACCTCTTGCCCTTTGTGGCGCATTTCCTCCTTGCCATGATTGAAGAGCTCCGGGTGGCCTGTACGGTCCTTGCGGAGCGGTACATCCCCCACATCAAGGCTGACGCTTCCCGATGCCGGGAACTCCTCGAGCGGAGCTTTGCCCTTGCAACCTGCGTTGTTCCATACCTGGGGCACGAGCTCACTTCGAACCTGGTGCGGGAATGCCTCGAAAAAGGGAAGGACTTCCGGGAGCTCCTCCTTGAAAAAGGTCTCTTCACTCCTGAGGAACTGGAAATAATCCTTGACCCCACAGAGTTATCAAAACCGGGAATACCCGGTATGGGGAAACTGAAGCGAAGCGATGCAGGGAACTCCTCGTAGTCTTCGGCCGCACATTGGGATTTTCGGACGGCGGAACGTGGGGAAATCCTCACTCATCAACGCCTTGGTGGGCCAGGAAGTGGCCATAGTCTCTGACGTTCCCGGAACAACGACCGATCCGGTTTTCAAGCCCATTGAACTCCTCCCTTTTGGTCCGGTGGTCCTCATTGATACTGCTGGTCTGGATGACGAGGGGTTTCTCGGAGAGCTCCGCAAGAAAAAATCCCTTGAGGTCCTCCGCCGCTGCGACGTTGCGCTCCTTGTCTGGGACGGGAGGACAGACTTCTCCTTTGAGCGGGAAATCCTGAAACTCCTCCGAGAGCGGGATGTTCTTGTTCTTGGAGTGGCGAACAAAATCGATGAAACCGCAGAGCCCCTCCGTCCCCCCGAAGACTTCAATATCCCGGTCTTCTACACCAGCGCCAAAACCGGAGAGGGAATTCTAAAACTCAAAACAACTCTCATCGAAGCTCTGAAAAGAACCACCCAGGAAAAACCCCTCATCCGGGACTTAGTGCGCCCAGGAGACCTTGTTGTCCTTGTCGTGCCCATAGACCTTGGAGCTCCAAAGGGACGCCTCATCCTTCCCCAGGTCCAGACCATTCGGGAAATTCTCGATGCAGACGCCGTGAGCCTTGTGGTGAAGGAACGAGAGCTCAGTGAAGCCTTAGAACGCTTAAAAGCGCCGCCGAGACTGGTCGTCACCGATTCCCAGGTGTTCCACAAAGTTGCTGGAGCTGTCCCTCCCTCGGTCCCCATCACGAGTTTTTCCATTCTCTTTGCCCGCCACAAAGGGGACCTCAGAACCTTCGTGGAGGGAGTAAGAGCCGTAGAGCGCTTGAAACCTCGCGATCGGGTGCTCATCCTTGAGGCGTGTACCCATCATCCCCTTCCTGATGACATCGGGCGGGTGAAAATCCCCCGCTGGCTTCGGCAGTACCTCGGCTTTGACCTGTCTTTTGAGGTTGTGGCTGGACCCATGGTCTCTGTTCCCCTCAAGGAGTACAACCTCATCATCCACTGCGGGGGATGCATGATCAATCCCAAGGAGATGCTCTTCCGGATTGAGGAAGCCTCCCGTGCCGGAGTACCGATAACGAACTACGGTGTCCTCATTGCCTACCTCCATGGGCTCTTCCCCCGAGCCCTCGAGGTCTTCCCGGAAATGGCCTTTCTCAAGGAGGAAGAAGTTTCGCCCCTTTTCCGAAAGATTGGCGGTCGCTGGAGTCTCTAACCTCAGTTGAGGAAGGCCTGGAAGATGTCGTACTTCCGGAAGGTCAGGTACCGGTCGGTCATGACGTTCAAGGGCTTCTTGGTGAAGCGGAAATTCTCGGCAATGTAGGCAAGGAGGGTATCGAGCTCGTACTCTCGAGCGGTAACGCTCTCACTTGCCTTCCGATAGAGCGCAATCCCTTTCTCCTCGAGTTCCTCGCCCCTTCCTTTGAAGTTCCGAAGCCAGGTGCGCTTTGCAAAGGTCGCATGGAGTTCGCCGAAAATCTGCTCAGGGAAAATACCGCTCACAAAGAGGGCAATGTCTCCGGCACGCTTCAAGAAGATGAACCGGTACGGCTCATCCACCTGCTCGCTGAGCTCTGCCAGAAGGTCGAGGTCAAAGTCAGAAAGAGTCCTTTTGAAGTACACCCCACGGCCTTTCCGAATGTACACGGTGATGTTGTTGATGCGGATGAAGGAGACAAGGAGTTCCACAAGGTAATCCCGGAGGGCATCCCGCCTGAGAACCTCAAGGACCTTCTTCCCATCGAAAACCGGCACAACCGTGCGGTACCCAATGCGCTCAAGGGTGTACGACTCTCGCTCAATGTCCCGAATGGCCCGCCGGAGCAAGAGTTCAAAGTAGAGGTAAGGGCTTACCTGGACGAAGAGGTGCTCGTCCCGAGCGATACGGTCAAAGACAAGGCCGCTTTCGAGAACCTGGTTGAGGGCATCAGGGTCCTGGGTCACAAGGGACAGGAAAGCTTTTTCTTCCCCTCCCCGGCACAGGGTCTCCGCAAGGAACCGGAAATCTGAAGGAGTGAACTTTTCGAAAACCTTCCGCACCGACCTCACTCCTCAGAAGTACACACCGAATTTCTCTGCATAGAATCCCCTGACGTCCTTCACCTCTTTCCTCGTCCGGAGATTATATGGAGGGTACCAGATAACTCGCTTCTTCCAGAACTCGTCAGAACTCAGGTACCCTCGCCGCCAGATATCAAAATCGTACGCTTTGACCTGGAAGCTCAAAACGTATTCCTCGTCCATAACAAGCTGCACCAGAAGCCAGGAAGCACTGGGAAACACACGTTTCAGGGCATCGAATCCCACCCCAAGCTGGTTCCAGAACGCCTGATCGAGAGCACGGCTTGCCATCTCCATCCGGATGTAGGCCTGGTTGTCCTCTTCTGAGAATCCCGCGTCCAGGACCTTGTAACCGAACTCGGCAAGAAGAGAAGCGGTACGCCTGATGGCTTCTTCCTGAGAGGAACTCGAGGCAACGTCACTTGCGACGAGGGTAAAAGAGGTCTCGATGAGCTTCTCTCCCCGGAAAAAAAAGCGGGCTACCCATTTCCCCGGAGGAAGTGGTCTTCCTGAAAGAGGGAGTTCTCCCTTGACGCCGATGTAGTTCTTGCTCTCCTCAAGGACAAGGAGGCTCTCAATCGGTGTTCCGGAGGGAGGGAGGAACTCGAAACGGCACTCATCCCCCGCCTGTACCCCTTCAAGGAAGACCCAGAAGACCACTGCCTGATCTTCAGTGCTGAATTTATCCGTGCGGTCCAGAGGAAGACCGTCCCTATCAAGGCCCCGGCACAGAGCCCAGTCAAGGACCTGAAGCGCCGCAGCCAAAGAAGAGGCTCCCAGAAGAAACCCCAAAAAGAGAAGGAGAGCAATTCCTCTTCGCATGCAAAACACCGTTTCTATCATACCGCAAATGCCTCACGGACACAACTTCCCCGCCCGGTACGCGGCAAGGTAGTTCATGCAGAACTCATCCTTCCCAAGAAGCGCCAAAGCAGCAAAGAGAACAGACATCAAGTCCCGATCACAGGGGTCCACAATCGCCGCATCGAGGTCACACCCGGCGCAGAGAGCAAGGAACGTCCGGTTGAGGAGGCGTCGGTTCGGCATCCCAAAAGAGATGTTGCTCAGGCCACAGATGGTTCGAACTCCGGGGAATTCCCGCTTTATGGCCTGCAGGGTTTCAAGGAAGATCTTACCCTGCCTCTGGTCCGTCCCGATGGGAACAACGAGAGGGTCGATGAAGAGGCGGTCCTTTGGAATTCCGTAGTCCTCCACAGCACGGATCAGGCGTTCCACAAGACGGAGGCGGTCCTCCACCGACTCGGGAAGGCCTCCATCTCCCATCGCAAGCCCCACAACGTAAGCATCATAGGCCTTTGCAAGGGGGAGAACCCCCTCAATCCGGTGGGGTTCAGCGGTGAAAGAGTTGATCATAACCTCCTTTTTCCGGTACACCTCAAGAGCCCGAGCAAGAGCCTTATCGTTTGCCGTGTCAAGGCAAAGAGGAATGGTAACCTCCTCTTGCAAAAGCTCCACAAGCCAGGGGAGATTCACCACCTCTTCTTCCGCTTCGGTCCCTGCGTTGACATCGAGAAAATGGGCTCCTGCTGCTTCCTGCTTTTTCGCCTCCTCGATGAGGAATGCCGCATCTTTCCGCTCCAGGGCCTCCCGAATGGGTTTCCGCGCCGCATTGATGCGCTCGGCAACAATCAGCACAGCTCCACCTCCTCTTCGAGTACTTCTCCCACCTGGAACTCCTCCTGGAAAGGCCGGGCAAGGTAAAAAGACCCTGCAACCACCAGGGGAAGCCCCAGGTTTCTCGCTAAGGAAAGAGCCCTTTCCTTAGCCTGAAGGGCATCGGGAACAACTTCACACGGAACAGAAAGCTCCGAGAAAAAGGAAAAAGCCTCAAAAGCCGACATGGCCTTAGGATGCAGGGGCTCCGTGAGCACAAGGTAAGCCGAAGAACTCTTGAGTTCCTGGGCAATTCCTCTGCAATCCTTCCCCCCGAGGAACCCAAGGAGGTACACCGCTTTGTCCACCCCGAGGTAGCGCGAGAGAGCTTCCCGAAGGACCTGAAAGGAAGCCTGGTTATGCGCCACATCAAAGACAAGGAGGGGGCTCAAGGAGAGAACGTCCACCCTCCCCGGCCAGCGAAGGGACCGGAGAGCTTCCTGAAGGCGGGAAAGATCAAAGGAAAGACCCCAAAGGGCAAGGACAAGGAACGCCGCCAGAGTATTCTCCACCTGGTGGTCCCCCAAAAGAGGGAGGGAAACCTCACCTCTCCCCCACTGATTCACCTCAAAGAGGAACCGAGACCCTTGAGGACTCCGTGCTGTAATGTCTGCCCGGGCACAGGAGGACACTTCAAAAACCGGTGCTCCCCTCTTCTGAGCCTCGGCAAGAATGGTCATTCGCGCCTCTTCCCTCTGCGGGGCAAGGACAAGAGGTACTCCTGAGCGGAGGATACCCGCTTTTTCCCAGGCGATTTTCGCCAGCGTATCTCCAAGAACCTCCATGTGGTCAAAGCTCACCGGGGTGATGACGGTCACCTGGGGCTCGGAGACGTTGGTGGCATCAAGCCTTCCCCCAAGTCCAACTTCGACAACCGCAACATCCACCCCGCGCCGCACAAAGTAGAGGAAGGCAAGGCCCACAGAAACTTCAAAATACGTCGGTTTCCCCCAGGGAGACTCCCGCTCCATTGCCTCCACCACCGGACGAACTTCGGTAAGGAGTCCCGCAAGTTCCCAAGGAGCAATGCACCGGTCATCGATGCGAATGCGTTCCCGAAAGGTGAAAAGGTGAGGCTTCGAGTAGAGTCCGCAGCGGAAACCAAAAGCCCCAAAGAGACGGTGGAGGATATATGAGGTGCTCCCCTTTCCCTTTGTTCCGGCAATAAGGACTGTGGGTACGCGCTTTTCAGGGTTTCCGATTCGGGCCATGAACTCCCGCATCCGCTCAAGTTTCAAGTCCGTGTAGGGAATGTTCGTCTTCTCGTAATTGATGAGCCCGAAAAGGAATTCCAGCGCCTCTTTGTACTCCATGGTCAGTACTCCTCAGGCATTCTCTCCAAAACCTCGCAGGAGAACACCGGTCCATCCTGGCACACGTAGTACGGGCCGATGTTGCAGCGCCCGCACTTCCCAAGACCGCACTTCATCTTCATTTCCAAAGTGGTGATGATACTACGCCCCTCAAAGCCGAGCTCCCTCAGGGCTTTGATGGTAAACTTTATCATAATCGGTGGACCGCAAACAAGCGCTACCCAGCCCTCAGGAGGGAATCGAAAAACCTCCTCGAGAACTTTCGGCACAAGCCCCACCCTTTTTGTCCAGGAAGCATCCCCCTCGTCAACGGTGAGGCAGAGGGTGAGGTCCTTTCGTTCCTCCCACCGCTCAAGCTCCCAGCGGAAGACGAGGTCTTTCGGCGTACGGGCTCCGTAGAGAATGAAAACCTCTCCAAAGGACTTGCGGTGTTCCGGAGAGAGGACGTAGTTGATGAGGGAACGCAAAGGTGCAAGGCCAATGCCCCCACCGACAAAGAGGAGGTTCCTCCCAAAAAGCTCCTCAACGGGAAACCCGTTTCCATACGGCCCTCGGACCCCAACGGTGTCCCCCGGGTTCAGGCGATGAAGAGCCCCGGTAACCGAGCCGATGCGTTTCACGCTGAACTCGAGGAAAGCTCTCTCTGTGGGGGAAGAAGAAATGGAAAAGGGGGCTTCCCCCACTCCTGGCACAAAAATTTCGGCGAATTGCCCCGGACGGTACGTGAAACCCTCCGGACGCCGGATTCGAAAGGTCTTAATATCCCGGGTTTCATCGATAATCTCCTCTATGGGGAGAAGGAGAGGCACGTAAATTCCCTCAAAGGGCACAGGATATCATCCTCTCTACCGCCTCCCGAATATCCCAGTTGACCGGACAAATTTCCACACATCGTCCACATCCCACGCAGCCGAATTTTCCCTTTCGCAGGGGGAAGTACGAGAACTTGTGGAGGACCCGCTGGCGAACCCGCTGCGTGCGGTGGGGCCTGGGATTGTGAGAGGAAGCATGGAGCGTGAACTTGGGGAACATGCAGCTATCCCAGGTTCGAATCATTGCCCCCTGGAGCCTCCCCTCAAGGGCAAGGTCAAAGCAAAAGCAGGTTGGACAGAGGAACGTGCAAGCCCCGCAGTTCAGACACCTCCAGGCCACCTCCTCCCAGAGCTCTTTCTCGAAAGCCCCGTAGAGGAGCTCAGGAGTTCCTGGGGGAAGGGGCGGCGGAGCCTGCCTCTCAAGGTTCTCCTCGATTCTTTTGAGCTCTTCCTTCTCCAAAGGGGTAAGGGATCGCCCTGCCACATCTACCCCCTCGGTATAGACACCCTCAAGGAAAGGGAGGAGGAAGAAGTTCCCACCCTCCCAGGAGAGCGGATGCCCTCCCACTCTCGTACAGAAACAGGTTGCCTCAAAGAAGGTGCACCCCACAACTCCAAGGATAAGGTTTCGGCGTCTCTCGGCATAGTACGAATCCTCAGGGGAACTCCTGAGGAAAACCTCATCCAGAACATCAACGACGGCTCTGACCTCACAGGGCGCTGCAAAGAGGAGAACCTCTTCTTCCGGAGGGGGGAGGGGGGTAACATGCCAGCGTCTCTCTCTCCAGGAAAAGCGGTAGAGCGCCTCCCTCTGAGGAAGAAGGAGGGTTTTGGGAGTGGGAAGAGAAGGGAAGGGAATTTCTATGCGTCGGGCAACGATTTCGGTTGCAAAAGCCTTCCGAGATCCCACCCATTCCCAGAGTGCTTCGTACGGTATGAGCTTGCCGCTATCGGATAAACGCATTGGGATCATCCTCCCGATAGGTCACAAAAGGAGCCGGGGCCTCAAGGTCTATCCCTGCCTCAAAAGCAAAGTGTTTCCGTACCGTCTCGGAAACGGCGAAGAAAATGGTGGCAATGGGTATTCCTAAAGGACAGGCCCGCTCGCAGGCCCCGCATTCGGTGCATCTTCCTGCAAGGTGCATCGCCCTCCCCACATGGAACACAAAGTTATCCCGAAGGGTTGGGGAGGGGTGGAGGAAGGAAGGCCTGTGGCTTTCGGCAAAGCACTCCTTGCAGTAGCACAAAGGACAGGCATTCCGACAGGCGTAGCAACGAATGCAACGGGAGAGCTCCTGGGCAAAGAATTCCCACCGTTTTTCTTCGGGGAGATTCCAGAGGGAAGCGAGGGTATCTTCAAAGGGAGGGGATGAAACCTCATCCCCTACCAAGACATCGTACACCGAAGGACTTCGGTGACGGCAACGCCGACACGAAGCCTCAAGAAAGGACGAGAAGGGATACGTTTCCCCTCGGATGGAAATCTCCCCTTCCCCAAAACTCACCTCGTCCTCCCTGAGGTCTCTCCATTCCCCGAGTTTCCTCCGGTCCACCATTCCCGGACAACGTATCCCAAGAATCACAAGGTCCTCCCGGCGTACCTGGCCCTCTTTCATGAGGACCACGAGAGACCGACCATCGCACCCCTTAGCAAGAACAGCGACCTTCCCGAAACCCTTGGGGAGATGGAAGAGGTACCTTGCGAGGTTCACGCCACAGAAAGGGTTAAAGACGAGTTCTCCGAGTTCTTCCGGACTCTGGAAAAGGTGCGGTCGAGCCCGAAAAGGTAAGGAACCTTTCCTGTACCCCAAGACCCCGCGAACAACCCCTTCCTCAAGGAGTTTACGGGAAACCTCACGGAGTGCATCCGAAATCATGGGACTTTTGCTCCTCCGACAAAGGATTCGGTCCAATTCTTTGCACCGCCTCCACAACCGAAGTCACAACTTCGGCGAAACGCTGTCCCTCTGAAGCCGAAACCCAGGAAAAGTGGACCCGCCCCCCAAGGCCCAGGAATTCCAAAAGCTCATGGAGCACGAGGAACTTCCTCCGGGCAAAGTAGTTCCCCTTCAGGCAATGGCAGTCCCCGGGGTGGCATCCGGAAACGAGCACGCCACTTGCCCCCTCTCGAAGGGCCTTGAGGATGTAAAGGGGGTCGACACTGCCTGAACAGGGGACCCGAATGACCCGGATATTCGGAGGGTACTCACTCCGGCAAGATCCGCCCCTGCGTAACTGCAGAAGTGGCAGAGAAAAGCAACAATTTTAGGTTCCCACTCAAGACTCATAGAGGTACTCCACCTCGGCGAGAATAGCCTCCGGAGTAAAGCCGTACAATCGCACAGCTCCACTCCGACACGTTGCACTGCACAGTCCACACCCTTTGCAGAGGGCACGATTGACCTGGGCTACGTTCCTTTCTCTATCCACCGCAATTGCCCGGTACTGACACACCCGCTCGCAGTCCCCACAGGCGACGCACTTCTTTTCATCAACAGAGGCAATCTGAGCCTCGGCAAAGAGGAGGTTTTTGCTCAGGACCGTCATGAGACGGGCCACTGCGGCTTTAGCCTGGAGGATGCTCTCCTCAGCGAGTTTCGGTCCATGGGCAAGCCCACACACGTAGATACCCTCGGTAGCAAAATCCACCGGACGGAGTTTCACATGGGCCTCGAGGAAGAATCCGTCCTGAGTAAGGGGAACCTTGAGGAGCTTCGAAAGGGACAGGGCGTCCTCGCAAGGCTTGATACCTGTACTCAGAACGACAAGATCCGGGGAAAGGGTAACCTCTTCCTCAAGGAGAGGGTCAAAAAAGCGCACGAAGAGCTTGCCGTCCTTTTCCTCCACAGAGGGCATCTCTTCATCCCCAAACCGAAGGAAGAGAACCCCTTGTTCCCGAGCTTTCCTGTAGTACCGCTCGTAAAGGCCGTAGGTACGCATGTCCCGGTAGAGGATAACGACCTCTGTGCTTGGAGAAATTTCCTTAAGGCGCAGGGCGTTTTTCACCGCCTGGATGCAGCACACCCTGCTGCAGTAGGGATGTTCTCTATCCCGGGAACCAACGCACTGAATCATGACCACCTGTTGCGGGGAAAAGGGCTCAGAAGTGGCGATTTTCCTTTCAAGTTCCCTCTGCGTCAGGACCCGGTTACTCTTACCGTAGAGGAAAGCCCCCTCCCGCGGGATGAACTTTTCTCCCCCGGTGGCAACGATGATTCCCCCGTGCTTCACCCTGTGGAGAGTCCCCTTCCTTTCCACAACACTTTCAAAGTTCCCCACAAAGCCGTTGACCTCAAGGAGGGTGCTCTCGGTGAACACCGTAATTTTCGGGTTTTTGCTGATTTCCTCCTTGAGCCTCTCCCGAAGCGCCCCAAGGTCCACTCCTTCAATGGTGTAGGGAAGGTCCTGTCCCCCAAGTTCCTTCTTGCGCTCCACAAGGTACACCGTGATACCCTGCCTTGCCGCCTCCAAAGCAGCGGTCATTCCCGCAAGTCCTCCACCGATAACAAGGACTGCCTTTTCCACGGGAACGGGAATCGGTGTCAAGGGCTCAAGGAGTGCCGCTTTTGCCACCGCCATAGCCACAAGGTCCTTGGCCTTCTCGGTGGCTTTCTCTTTCTCTCCCTGGTGCACCCAGGAGCACTGGTCGCGGATGTTGGCCATCGCAAAGAGGTACGGGTTGAGACCTGCTTCTTTCAGGGTCTCCCGGAAGAGAGGTTCATGGGTTCGTGGGGAACAGGAGGCAACTACTACCCGATTCAGGCGATATTCTCGGATTTTCTCTTTGATTCGCTCTTGGGTGTCCTGGGAGCAGGTGTACAGGTTCTCCTCGGCGTACACCACTCCAGGAAGGCTTCTCGCCCATTCCACAACCTTCCCCGTATCTACCACTCCGGCAATGTTGATTCCGCAGCGGCATACGAAAACTCCAATTCGCAGGGACTCAGAGGTAACATCCCGCTCCGGGGGGTACGTCTTTTCCCGGATCCTGCTGAAACGAGAGGGGGCAAGGAATGACCCAACCTCACAGGAGGCAGAACTTGCCTCCACTACCGTTGTGGGTATGTCCTTGGGACCAGCAAGGCTTCCGCATACCCAGATTCCCGGCCGGACCATCCGCGTCGCAAAGGAAGAAAAGTACGGGAAACCCTCGGGGTCAAGAGGAACACAAAGTCTCAAAAGGCGTTTCTTTTCCTCCTCTGGAACCGCAAGCCCCACCGAGAGGACCACAAGGTCAAAGGCTTCGCTTTTCTTTTGCCCACCCTCGTCGACGTAGAACACAAGGAGCTTTTCTCCCTCCTGCTCGATATGGCTCACCCGCCCCCGGACGAAGCGAATACCCGCTCTTTTTGCCCGCTCGTAGTACCCTTCGAAATCCTTCCCAAAGGCCCGCATGTCGATGAGGAAAATGGTCACCTCAAGGGGGGAAGTCTTCCCCGAAGCTGAGCCCTCCTGGGGACCACAGCAAGAAGGAGAACCCTCTCCCTCAACGAGGAGGTGTTCCTGTGCCACCAGAGCTTCCTTTACAGCGTACATGCAGCAGACCGAAGAACAGTAGGAGTTCCCTCGTTTTTCGTCTCGGGAACCCACGCACTGGACAAAGGCAATCTTTTGGGGGACCTTGCCGTCGGAGGGTCGAAAAACCTTCCCCCTTGTGGGACCGGAGGCATTGAGGATTCGCTCAAAGTCAAGACTCGTGATGACATCGGGGTATCGGCGGTAGCCGAGTTCCCGAAGACGTTCCTCCGGGTGGAAAACATCGGTCCCCGTGGCGTACACAATCGCTCCGACCTCAAGCGTCCGAAGGCGTTCCCTGTCCCCATGGCGTATGGCGTTCCTCTTGCAGGCCAAAACGCAGCGCAGACACTCCGCACATCCCCCGCAGGAGAGGCAGCGCGATGCCTCTTCCACCGCCTCCTCTCTTGTGTAGCCGGACACAACTTCAGAGAAACCCAAGAGACGCTTCGAAACTTTAAGCTTTTCCGGAGGTTTCCCAGGATTCCTTTTCTCCCTCCAGGGAATGGACAGGGGAGCAGGAGGAAGCGTCTTCTCGTCAAAGGATTCTCCTCGGAGGAAGGCATCAATCGCGTACGCCGCCCGCTTCCCATGGGCTATGGCTTCAACAAGGGTTGCCGGACCAAGGACGAGGTCACCCCCTGCAAAAACCCGAGGACGGGATGTGGCAAGGTTTTTACCGACCTTTACCGTTCCCCAGGGGGTGAGCTCAAGCCCCTCATTCTCGGGAATACTCACCTTCTGCCCGGTGGCCACAATGTAGAGGTCGGCGGATACCGTAAACTCACTTCCTGGAATCACCTCGGGTCGGCGTCTCCCCGACTCATCAGGAGCACAGAGGCGGACTCCCGACATTTCAAGGAGTAAGCGTCCATCTCTTGCGATGAACCTTTTTGGTGCCGCGCAGAAAACGAACTCGACTCCTTCTTCTTTTGCCTCTTCAACTTCCTCAGGACGAGCAGGCATCTCATCGTAGGAGCGGCGGTAGTAAACGGTGACCTCTTTGGCTCCCTGGCGAAGTGCCGTTCGGGCGCAATCGACGGCCACGTTCCCTCCACCGATAACGGCAATGCGTTCTGCCTGAGGGATGTCTTCAAAGCGGTGGCAGCGGACAAGGTACGCCAAACCGTCTATGACCTGAGGATGGTCCTCGCCCTCGATGCCCAGTTTTGCCCCTTTCCAGGCTCCGCAGGCAAGGTACACCGCGGCAAATCCCCCGTGAAGAAGGTCAGAAAGCGTGAAGTCCCTCCCCCAGACGGTGCCACAGCGAATCTCTACCCCAAGCTTCCGTATTGCCTCAATCTCCCACTCCACCACATCTCGAGGGAGCCGGTAGGGAGGAATCCCAAAGCGCATCATCCCCCCTGGGTGGTCCTGGGCTTCAAAGACGACGACCTCATACCCCAAAAGACGGAGAAAATAGGCACAGCTTAAGCCACTTGGTCCAGCTCCAACCACCGCAATCCTTTCACCGCGAGCTTCCTTTGGCTCTGGGAGGAGGGGCCTTCCGAGTTCTCGCTCGAAATCGGCAAGGAAGCGCTTGAGGTACGGAATGCGTAGCGGCGCATCGAGCATCCCCCGCTGGCAGTTCTCCATGCAGGGGTGATGGCAGGCTCGACCGCAGATTCCCGGGAAGGGGTTATCCATCCGGACGACTTGCAGAGCCTCTTCGAAACGCTCCTTCCGGATGAGAGCAATGTACCCCTGGGCCTTCTGCTCAAGGGGACAGGCCGCCTGGCAGTTTGGGGTTCCTCTCTTCTCAATCTGGAAGGCTCCGGGAAAGGCCTGAGGGAAGAGGCGGTAAATAGCCTTTCGGGTGGCGAGTCTCCCCTCAAAGTCGTTCGGGATATCCACGGGACAGACCTCGGCGCAATCTCCACAACCGGTACAGGAAGCCACATCCACGTAGCGGGGATTCTCCCGAACGGTGACCACAAAATGCCCCGGCTCCCCGGAGATATCGACAACTTCGGCAAGGGTGAGAATCTCGATGTTCAGGTGGCGGCCGCACTCCACGAGCTTCGGCGAGAGGATGCACATGGCGCAGTCATTTGTGGGAAAGGTCTTGTCAAGGCGGGCCATGAGGCCCCCAATGCTCGCGGACTTCTCCACAAGGTACACCTGGAACCCTGCC
>JACIZN010000042.1 GCA_014359405.1 Candidatus Caldatribacterium sp. | reverse complement strand
CAAACTTCACCGGACAGTGGCAGAAAACTTGAGAATCGGTTCAGCATTGCTCTTATCGATAATAGCCCCACCAGTATTGATATCGCACGGTATAAGCCCATATTTACAGTAGTAGTAGAGCTGAGCAATAGTGAAAAACCCTTGATAGAAAGGTTGCTGGTCTACAGTGGCAATTGTCTTCCCCTCAAGAATGTTCTTGATGATCGTTTCCGAGATATCAAAACCAGCGTTAGGAATGTTCAATCCTGCCTCGGCAATGGCTTGAGGAGCTACCTCGGTTGGCATCTGGCCAAGAGCAATAACCGCCTTGGTTTCTTTGTGACCGAGTAGGTACTGGGTGAGTTTTGTTAACGTGTCCTCGAGAGAAATCGCCCCAGTGTCAAGAACTTCCGAGGTACAGCCAACTTCGTCCAAGGCTTTTTTCACCCCACTGTACCTCCCTACAGCGTAAACGGCTGTTGGATGTTCCACGGGGCAGACAACATGGTCTCCTTTTTTAAGGCCTGCTACTTCGATGGTTCTTTTAGCAATAAGATAGCCAGCTACCTCAAAGTTTTGGCCTATGAAGGCCATTCTTGCATTTCCAGCCGCACCCTGTGAATCATCGACATTGTAAGCAATAACAGGTATCCCTGCTTCTCTGGCTTTTTTAACAGTTTCATCATAGGCATCGTCTATGTTTATGCATACTCCTATACCGTCAACTCTGTTAGCTATAGCGGTCTCGATGAGGTTATTCTGTCTGACCGGATCGTCCTCAGCGAATTGAATGTCAACGTTAACCTTGAAGAGCTCAGCGGCTTCCTTAGCTCCATTCACAACCTTCGTCCAGAAGGGGTTACCACTAGTTCCGTAGATGATCATGGTAAAATTGTAGGTTTTTTCCTGGGCAAAAGCGGGAATGGAAAAGAGAGTTCCAATAATCAACACTACCAAAAGGATTTTTGTCACTTTCATTGCGGTACTCTACCCCTCCTCTCTCCATTTCACTCACCAAACTCTTCCCCTATACTAAACACTAAAGGATCTAGAATGTAGCTCCGCTCGCCTTTTTGCCTTTACGTTAGTTGCCCTTCACCTCCTTTCTTTTTTCCATCTTAGCTTTCACTCTTTTCAGGCTTAGGTGAACAAAGGGGGTGGAGCCACAGACTCCCGCAAAACCAATTTTGTGGGAAGTATAACCTTGCTCTCCATCCCTCCTCCCCCTTCTATGCTCTTCTTGATCAAGCTTACTGCCTCGACACCCATCTCGTAAGCCGGTTGAGCGACAGTAGTGAGAGAAGGGGTTACAAGAAGGGCCAGGGGAATATCATCGAAACCAACCACTGAGACATCCCCGGGAATTGCTATACCATTTCTCTGAAGCTCCTTCATGCATCCTATAGCCATGAGATCGTTATGGGCAAAAACCGCTGTGAAGGTAAGTCCTTGCGAAAGTAGCTTCTGAATAGCACGAGACCCCCCTTCTACAGAAAGGTCTTCTTCCACCACGAGCTTAGGATCAAGCTTTACACCATACTTCTCAAGAGCTAACTTATACCCTTCGAATCTCTTGGCAAAAATCCTTATTTTCTGGGGACCGACGATTGTTGCTATCTTCTTGTGCCCCAGCTCAAGGAGGTAAGTGGTGGCAGAGAAAGCGGCACCTTTGTTATCGATCATAACAGCATTGGTGAAATAACCCTCTATCTCCCGATCTATAAGTACGACTGGGATTCCCCTCTCGTGCAGGGACCGGATATACCTTTCCTCTTCACTATCATTGTCAACTCCTGAGAATATCACCCCATCTACCCAGCGTTCCTCGAATATCTGGAAGTAAGTAGATTCTTTTCTTTTCTTGTTGTCACTTTCACAGAAAACTACCACGTAGCCATTATCAATAGCAGCATCTTCAACACCCTTAAGGATGGAGAGGAAAAATGGATTCATAATATTGGGAAGAACGAGGCCTATGGCTCTGGTACGTTTGCTCTTCAAGCTCTGGGCGATGATGCTGGGACGGTAATTAAGCTCCTCAGCAATTCTTAAGATCTTTTCTCGTGTTTCTGGGGAGATTCCTATTGCCCCATTGAGGGCCTTTGAGACTGTACTCTTAGCCACACCCGCTACTCTGGCAATGTCACTTATAGTCGCTGTTCTTTCTCTTCGCGGAACCACTTTCTTCTCAGCCTCTATGTAGAAACCAGTTTCGAAAAACGGTTTCTACCACCAGGTTACCAACCAAGAACCAAAAAGTCAAGAGGGTGTTTAGGTTCACATCATGTGGGGCACTCTACATCCGGTATCCCTCAGTGCTGCCAAGATCCTCTCCCTGAAATCCAATGGGGTCTCCTTCGATTGTACACCTCTTCTCCGCCTTCATGGTCTTGGGATCAATGACATCATCATAGTAGGCGAAAACCCTCCCGAAAAATCCGGTGCAATTGTTCCATCACCTCACATGCAGGCTCGGGAAGAACTCCTTTTTGTGCCTGAAGGGAAGGGCAATCCCCGGGAAGCACCACGAAGGTGGATAGGTTATAATCACTGACGGGGGAAGTTGCCCGAGAGTACACTACTTTATACAAGGAGGGGATTTGCCCCATGGCCTACTACGACGATCAGGAAATGGGAAAAAGGGTTGAAAAAGTGAGGGAGATACTCGAAAGACACGCCCTCGATTTCGTCCTCATTTACTACGATGAGTTCAACCTGGCGAATGCCTGGTACCTCACTGCCTGGTGTCCTCAGTTTGAGAGCGGCGCGGTACTCGTTCCTCGAGAGGGAAGCCCGATGATACTGGGTGGGCCGGAAAGTGAGCCCTTTGCCAAAATGGACAGCGCAATTAAGGAAACCAGGAATCTTCCCGTGTTCATGGTGCCAGGAGAGGAATATCCCAATGCCACCATCATCGACCTCCCGACGCTCTTTGAAGAGGTAGGAAGGGGTAAAAGGATACAGAGGGTGGGAATCGTTGGCCTTGAACAGATGCCCGTATCGCTGTACAGGCAGATTGTGGAAAGCTTCAGAGGGGTTGAGCTTGTGGATGTAACCGAGGCTTACACCAGGCTGAGGTACGTGAAGAGCCCCTGGGAGAGGGAAGCGATGCGGCATGCCTTTCGACTCGCACGCATAGGCTATAAGGCGATGGTTCGCAAGATACAGCCGGGCGTCCCTGAATACGAGGTTGCCGCAGCCGGCGAGGAAACAGTGAGGTCTCGAGGAGCCAACGGTTTTGGCTTCAGGACGATTGTGGCCAGCGGGGCACGGTCGAATGCCGTGGTTCCTACAGCAAGTGACAAAATCATGCAGGCCGGAGAGATGGTTATGGTGGGCTTGTCCCCAAGATGGAAAGGATACTGCGGGTGCATTGGCAGTACTCTACCGGTAGATGGGGAATTCACGAAGGAACAGAGGGAATGCATAAAACACCTGCAAGAGGCGATGCTACTTGCCCGCGAAGGGCTCAAGCCCGGGAAAACGGGGAAGGAGATAGATGCGCCGGTTAGGGCTTACTTCGAGAGGATAGGGTATTCCAGGTATCTTGTGTGCCCCTTTGTGCATTCCATAGGCTTAAGCGAAGCCGAACAGCCCTTTTTTGGTCCTCACAGCACCGATGTGCTGGAGCCGGGCATGACTGTGTGCATCGACGTAAGCTTCTTCGGACACCCGGATTTCCACGGAGCCAGACTGGAGACCGGATACGAGATAACCGAGTCCGGCGCGGTACCCTTCGACGAAGAGACGGAAAGAATGCTCCTTGAAGGGGTGTAAGGTTCTTGAAAAGCCCCTCCCCAAGAGAAGAGGGGCTTTTTCTACTGCTGCCGATTCCGGGTACACCCTTTACTGAATCGTATACCCTCCGTCGATGACGAGGGTCTCCCCGGTGATCATGTTTGCGGCATCGGAAGCAAGAAAGAGCGCCGCAGCAGCAACTTCTTCAGGGAGGGCAAAGCGGCGGAGGGGGATTTTCTTCTTCATCGCCTCTCCTACCTCACCTGCCCAGGCTTTCTCAGCCATCTCGGTGAGAACAACCGTAGGAGCAATGGCGTTCACGGTGATGTTGAACTCTCCCCACTCGAGGGCCAGCACCTTCGTCATGCTGATGAGGCCAGCCTTGCTCACGCAGTAGGCGACATGCTTGTCAAGGGCCACTATCCCTGCTTGGGAAGCGATGTTGATGATCTTCCCGCTGCGCTTCTTAATCATTTCTCTCCCCACAAGCTGGGATAGCAGGAAGGGAGCCTTCAGGTTCACAGCCAGGGTCTTATCCCAGTATTCTTCGGAGAGGTTTTCGGCGTCATCAAGAAAGGAAACACCGGCGTTGTTCACCAGAATGTCGATGCTACCGAAGAACTCAAAGGCCTTTGACACCGCCTGGGGGAGATGGCAAAAGTCGGTGAGATCAGCCACAATAGGGAGGGCTCGGCGCCCAAATTTTTCTACTTCCTCAGCCACCCTCTTTACCTCTTCCTTGAGGTCCAAGAGGGCGAGATCAGCACCCTTTTCAGCAAAGAGGAGGGCAATAGCCTTTCCAATCCCCTGCGCTGCTCCCGTAACCAAAGCAACCTTTCCGGCAAGAGAGAAATCAAAAGCCATGGGGCATCCTCCTTTCTGGGAAGAGTATATCACAGGGCGTTTTCTCGTACTGACGTTCCTGGGCTTTGGGAGGGGAAAACGAGGGGCCACGCGGTGCTCATTATCTTGCTCAGAACTGTGCCTTGTTATTCAGGCAGCCACCGACAACAGTGCTGAGTTCAGATCCTCGAGAGCTCCAGGAAACAAACCCCAAAAGAACTGCATCTCTGCGGAACGACTCCCTCCTCGCCTTGTGCAACGCTACCGCCCTACCCCAACCCTGTCTGTCCCACCGGGAGAGCAATGCAGTGCGGAATATCCCCCGTATTCCCCGGGATAACTCAGCGAAGAAGGAGGAATCCGCGGACGAAACTCTGGAACATTACAGAGTACAGTCTTGAACTCTGCGTCCTCCCGCCTTTCTCTTCCACATTGGCAAAGTGGTGGAACGACTGAATCGGACCTTGTCTACTGGAGTCCAACGTATTTATCCCGGAGGAGGTTCTTGGAGTTCTATGGGAAGCCTTCGAATTCGTACGACGTTCTCTTCCACGGTTACCGCGCCACCCTCAAGAAGGAGCGGCTCGATTTCGGGAATCACCTTGAGAAGCCTTAGGGCCACCACTTCTGGTTCTGGAAGTGGCAGGCGCAGGGTTACCAGACTCGGACAGGAGTAACCCGAAAGCGCCAGGAGGGCAGAAAAGTCCAGGTCCTGAGTAATCAGGATCCTTTGCTCCCGACGGGCAAACTCCAGAACTTCCAGATCTGTTGCACCGGCAAGTAAAACTTCTGATACTCGCAGGATGTCCCAACCGTGCTCCTGCAGCAATTTGACAGTTTCGGGGGAGATGTTCATATCGGCCAGAAAACGCAAGGGGGGACACGTTCTCAAGCACCCAGCACTATATGGTGTTCTTCTGCAACGACCCAGGCTGCGTATTGTATCGCCTGTTTCACATCCTCTTCCTCGAGTTCCGGATATGCTTCCAGGATTTCCTGGATCGACTTCTCCCCGGCGAGCATTTTCAAGAGCACACTCACCGTAATTCTGGTGTTACGGATGGTCGCTTGGCCCAGACAGATATTCGGGTCAACACGAATACGGTCCAATTTCCCCACCATTTTTCCTCCTCTTTTCAGCTTCCGCTTGATAGTATACTCCCACACCGTTTCCCCTACAACCGGCAGAAAAATGGACTACCGGGGCTTCTTGCCTTAGTGAGAGTAACGCCAGCCCCCAGGTGGTGCTACAATAAAAGGGGAAAGACCATGAGGAAACGGAGACCCGGTCTTCTGTTTTTGGCAAGCGGGTACTTCTTCCTCTTGATGGCCGGCTGTTCCCAGGGATTGCCTGCTCCAGAATCCCTCTGTCCCACTGCCACCCTCACGGTGCAGGCGCCAGCAAGCGTCATCGCAGGCCGGGAAGCTACCTTCAAGGTGAGGGTAAACGGAGCGCTTCCCCCGGGAACGACTTTTGTGTGGGATTTTGGCGACGGAAGCGAAAATAAGGAAGGGCTAACTGTCAGCCACACCTACGCAAGTGGCGGAGAAAGTGGCACCACCTACACCGTAACGGTTACTGCAAAGCTTCCTCCAGGATATGAATCCTGCACCCCGCCCTCGGCTACCCTTGAGGTTTTCGTGGCGCCTCATCCGGTGTACAACCGCACCCGGAACACCTTCTACGACTCCATACAGGAGGCCATCAATGAGGCTGAAAACGGTGACGTCATCGTCGTTGCCCCGGGTATCTACCGTGAGGACATCGACTTTCTGGGAAAGAACCTCACCCTGCAGAATGCCAATCTTGATGATCCTTCCCTGGTTGCCGAGACCATCATCGAGGGGAATCGGAGCGTGGTGATATTTCAAAACGGATGTAACCAGGCCCGCCTTGTGGGGTTCACCATCCAGGGTGGGTCTGGTACCCCAAGCGGTGGGCCTGGGACTCCAAACTTCCCGACCTTCTGGATGGGCCCCACCTTCGGTGGGGGTATCTACATCGAAAACGCCTCCCCCACCATCGAGGGGAACTGGATCCGGGGAAATACGGCAAGCATTCATGGTGGTGGAATCTACATCTCCGGCTCTTCTTTCCCCCGAATCATCGGCAACCGCATCGAGGACAACCAGGCTGCCAATGGGGGAGGAATTTACGTCGGCGAGGGCTCCTTCCCGGTGATTTACGGGAATATCATCTTTCGCAACAAAGCCACGGGTATCGGCACCATTCCCGGCCTGGGAGGAGGGATTTTCGTCCAGAGAAACGGAGGCGTCAGGGACAGGGAGGGGAATTTCTGGTCCCGGGAGAGCTGTCCCCCCGCCGGAGAGGCCCTGGGGAATACCTGGAACTACCAGGAGAACACCTTTTCTGAGAACTATAACGCCGACGGGGCAACCAAAGGGTGCCACGTCTATTTTGATTGACGTTTTGGTTCATATCATGCGGGGCACCCTGTAGGTCCAGTACCTCTCAGGTATCCTCAAGGGGTCTTCTTCCCGAACCCGATGAGTTCCTCTTGGTATTCCAAAACCTTGTTTCTTACCTGTGGAATTCTTTAAAATAGGGTTTGCCATGTCTATGAATGAGGCCGACACCCGAGCGCAGCTTGTCGAGCCAAAGCTCAGAGAAGCTGGCTGGACGGACCGGCAGGTAACCCGAGAATTTTACTATCAGAGGGACGTACGCTACACCCCTGGAAAGATTATTCTGGTGGGAGACAGTATTCACCGCGGCCAGGGACGCAAAGTCGATTACCTCCTCCGACTCACTGAAGGTTTTCCCATTGCCGTAGTCGAAGCCGAGCCAGAATACAAGTCCTCAGATGCTGGCTTAGAACAGGCCAAGGGCTATGCCCGCGATCTGGGTTTGGCTTTTGCCTATTCCACAAACGGCCACAAGATTGTAGAGTACGACTTCTTCACCAACACCACGAGGGAACTCGGTTCGTTTCCACGCCCTCAAGACCTCTGGTACCGCTGGCAACTGAACACGGGACTCGGGAGTGTGGAGGTGAGGGACCAGCGGGTAGAGTACCTGTCCCGCCTTGGGAGAGATCGCAACGAGAACCCACTTCTGCACGACTACTGTCCGGAATACCTCTGCGGAAAGCGTCCCCATTACTTCCAGGAAGTTGCCATTCGCGAGGTAATCAAGCGCCTCGTGCGCGGCCAGCGAAGAGTCCTCCTGGCCATGGCCACCGGCACCGGAAAGACGTTCGTGGCTTTTCAAATTGTCTGGAAGCTCATCAAGTCTGGATGGCTCAAGCGAAGACATCCCGAACGTCCAGCCCGTGTCCTCTTCCTTGCCGATCGAATCGTCCTCCGGAACCAGGCCTATAACACCTTTTCCCCTTCTGCCGATGGCACAAACGATCCGCGCTGCCTCGTCGAAGGACATCCACCCAACCTCAATCGAGACCTCTACTTTGGCATTTACCAGACGCTTTGGAGTCAGGATGAGAGTGGGACGCGCCTTTTTGAAAAATTCCCGCAGGATTTCTTCGACCTCGTGATTATCGATGAGTGCCACCGTTCCGGATGGGGGACATGGCGGGAAATATTAGATTACTTCCGTGAAGCCATTCATCTGGGCATGACTGCCACGCCCAAACAGGATGACAACATCGACACCTACGCGTACTTCTGTGCGGAGGAACCAGAGGTCTTCATCGACCCGGAGAATCCAGACAAGGGAAAACAGCGCCCTCCTGCCTACCAGTACAGCCTGGGACAGGGCATCGAGGACGGCTTTCTTGCGACCTACAAGGTGCATGTGGTGCGCACCGACATCGACGCCACTGGACTCAGGCTGGAAGACGCCATTGAACAGGGAGCGGAGGTTTTCATTCCCGAAGAAGTGGAACCCCGTGAGAAGTACACCACGCCGCAGTTCGAGCGGGAAATTACCCTCCCTGATAGAACAAAAGCCATGGTACACCATTTGGCCAGGCTTCTCCGGCGATTCGGGATCTGGGACAAAACCATGGTCTTCTGCGTGGACATGGAGCATGCCCGCCTGGTAGCCAGGCTCCTTCAGGACGAGTTTGGCCCTGAGACGGGTATCGATAACTACGCCGTTCCCATCATCTCCGAAGAAGGGGAAGAGGCTCGCCGGTGGCTCGAGGACTTCGCCGACTCCAATAAGAAGGCTCCGGTGGTGGCTACCACCGCTGAGCTCCTCTCTACCGGTGTGGATGTTCCCAGTTGCCGGAACATCGTGTTCATGAAAACCGTCTCCTCTCCCATTGTCTTCAAGCAAATCGTTGGTCGAGGGAGTCGCATCGACCAAGCCACCGACAAATACTGGTTTCGCATCATCGACTTTACCGGTGCCACGCGCCTCTTTGATCAGTGGGATCGCCCATCAGGACCTCCACCCAGAGCACCCCAAGGCCCACAAACTGCCCGACTGAAGGGGTACGTCTTCCACGCCTTGACAGGCGACCGCATCGTTGGAGCTTCAGTGAGCGTACGTACCGGTCCCAATACTCAACAGGGTCCCATCCGCACGGACAGCGAAGGTACCTTTGAGTTTTCTAGCCTCCCAGCTGGCAAACTCCACTTGATCTGCAACGCCTCGGGTTTCCTGCAACGTGAGGTAATCGTGGAAACCCTACCTTATGAGACGGTTACTGTGGAAGTCGGCTTAAAACCGGCTCACAAGAAGCCCCGCAAGATCCTAGTGGAAGGCCTGGAAGTGACTATCGCCGATGAGACCGTTTTCATCATGGAATCCACGGGGAAACAGCTCACCCTCAAAGAGTACCGCGACTACATTCGGGGATACGTACTCCAGGTGGTTCCCACCAACAAGCTTTTGCGGGACATTTGGGTAGATTCAAAACGCCGTAAGGATTTCCTGGACGAGCTTCGCCGGGCTGACATCCGCCCCGATATCCTTGCCGAGGTGATGAACCGCCAGGACGCTGATGTTTACGACCTTCTTGCTCATCTTGCTTTCGGTGCGCCCATTCGTTCCCGCGACGAGCGGGCAACGGCTTTCCGCAATCGCGAGCAGGCATTTATCAATAGCCGTGGCGAAGACGCAAGGCTCGTCATCCTTGAACTTTTGGAAAAGTACCGCGCAGGTGGGATTGAGGAGTTGCGCCCCCAGATTTTCAGCGTTTCCCCGTTTCGGGACTGGGGTGGAGCGTACCGCATCAGGAACTGGTTCGGGGGTGAGGAGGGTTTGAGGAAGGTTTTGCTGGTGGAGATACCCGAAAGGCTTTACCCTGAGACTGAGGTGGTGGCAGTATGAAGAGCCCTCAAACTCGCGAAACGCTGGCCAACGAAATCTGGCGGGCCTGTGACATCCTCCGCCGTGATAACAACTGCGGCGGCATTATGGAGTACATTGAGCACCTCTCCTGGCTTCTCTTCCTCAGGTTTCTCGACGCTCAAGAGGAGGAGTGGGAAACCCAGGCTAAGCTCGAGGAGAAGCCCTATCAGCCCATCATTGAGCCCCCATACCGCTGGCGGGATTGGGCCAAAAAGGATTGGCCCGCTGAGGATCTTCTTTCCTTTGTCCATGGCCAACTCATCCCCTATCTGCAAAACCTCGGCGGCGATCCTTTGCGTGACACCATCCGTAGCGTCTTTGCCGAGCGCAACGTGATTGTCTGCGCCTCAGGATACAACCTGAAGGATGTGCTCCAAATCATCGACGGGATTGACTTTCATTCCCAGGACGACATTTTCACAGTTTCCCAGATTTATGAAGAGCTCCTCCGACGGCTGGGCGGTGAAAATGTGGCTGGCGAGTTTTACACCCCGCGGCCGGTGATTCGCTTCATCGTGGAGCTCGTGGACCCGAAGATTGGGGAGACGGTTTACGACCCTGCCTGTGGCACCTGTGGCTTCCTCGCCCAGGCTTATCTCCACATGAAGAGAAGCGAACGTACCATTGAGGACCACAAGACCCTGCAGGAGCGGACTTTCTATGGCCAGGAGAAGAAGCCGCTTCCAGCCCTGCTTGGGCTCATGAACATGGTCCTTCATGGGGTGGCCACCCCGCATATCGTGCGGAAGAATACCTTGGAGGAGAACATCCGCCAGGTTGCGGAACGCTACGACGTCATCATGACTAATCCACCCTTTGGCGGAACAGAAGGTCGCCACGTCCAGCAAAACTTCCCCATAAGAGCCCAGGCTACAGAGCTCCTTTTCCTCCAGCACATCATGAAAAAGCTCAAGCCCCGGGATGGTGCCCGCTGTGGCATGGTTGTGCCCGAGGGCACGCTCTTTCGCAGTGGGGCTTTTGCCGAGGTTAAGCAGGATCTCCTCGAGGAGTTCAATCTGCACACCGTTGTGAGCCTCCCTCCTGGAACTTTTGCTCCTTGCGACGTGAAGACTGCTCTCATCTTCTTCGAGCGCCCGGGTCCCACGAGGGAAGTCTGGTACTACGAACTTCCCTTACCCGAGGGCTTAAAGAAGTTCAGTAAAGGTAACCCCATCCAGGACGAGCACTTCGACGAAGCCCGAAGGCTCTGGAAGGCCTGGGATGCTTATCGCAAGGGGAAAGGCCCACGGGAGGCCTGCCTTTCTGAGCACTCCTGGATTGTGCCGGTCGAAGAGATCAGGGCTCGGGGCTACGATCTCACCGCGCGTAACCCGAACCGCAAGGAAGCAGAGGCGCTTCCATCGCCGATGGAAATCGTGGCGGGATTGCTGGAACGCGAGCGGGAGATTCTGAGTATCGTTGAGGAGCTGGATGAACTCCTGAGCAACAGCAACCAGGAGGAGACACCATGACCGAAGGTCCCTACAAACTTCCCGAAGGCTGGCGGTGGGTGAAGTTGGGGGAGGTTTGCGACCACAAGACAGGAATATGGGGATCAGAGGCTTCTCTCGATCGAGGATTTCCGATTGTGCGTTCGACTGAAATCGTAGATTACCGCGTTATCCCTGCGACCGCCGTAGTGCGCGAGGTTCCGCCAGAAAAGGCTATGCAATACAAGCTGGAGCCAGGCGACATATTAGTTAATAAATCAAGCGGAAGCCCTCATTTAGTCGGATGGCCCGCCATTTTCGAAGATCCCGCAGATGGCAGGATCTATCTCTTTTCCAATTTCATGCTCCGTCTACGACCACAGCGGGATCGGGTAGATCCCTGGTTTTTGCTTTTCTGGCTTCATAGCCCGATTGCCCGATCCATCTATCTTGCAGCTCAAGACACTACCTCCGGACTTCGCAACCTTCGAGTCCGAGAATTTATAAGTCTTCCTATCCCCCTTCCCCCTCTTCCCGAGCAGCAGCGCATCGTGGCACGTATTGAAGAGCTGATGGCGCGAGTACGGGAAGCCAGGCGCCTGCGCCAGGAGGCTAAAGAGGATGCCGAGCGCCTCTGGCAGTCTGTACTTGCCGAGACCTTCCCCCGCCCCACCGCCAGCTTACCCGAAGGCTGGCGGTGGGTGAGATTGGGGGAGGTGGCACATCGGCGAGCTGTAACCTTAAAGCCTTCTGATTATCCCGACTCTACTTTTAGCTACATCGGCATGGAACACATAACGCCCGGCCAATGGGAACAGCCAATACCTGTCACGATGCTGGGATGTGAAATCAAAAGCCAGGTTGTGAAGTTTTGGCCTGGTCTTGTTCTTTATGGAAAACTGCGCCCTTACCTTAACAAAGTAGTTGTTCCCACTTTTGAAGGGGTTGCGTCCACGGAATTTGTTCCTATTGAGGTTGATACAAGCCTCTTATCTCCAGCGTATTTGGGTGCATTTCTTCGGAGCCCAAGCTTTGTGGCATACGCGAACAGGAACATAACAGGCAGCCGGCAACCACGTGTTCGCTTAGATGCATTGTGGAATGCCCTTATCCCCCTCCCCCCTCTTCCCGAGCAGCGGCGCATTGTGGCACGTCTGGAGGCGGTTCGGGAACGGATACAAACCCTCAAAAAAGCTCAGGATGAGACCGAAACGCACCTCAAAGAGCTCGAACGGTCTATTCTGGACAAGGCCTTCCGGGGAGAGCTGTAGGATGGAGTTTCACAAGCCAAACTCTGAAACCTTTCGCTTTCGCTTTTCAAGCTCCCGTCAAAAGCGGATCTATGAGGAACTCGGAGACCTTATCGGTCCTGGTCCGGCAGCATTCTTTCATGATGCTTGCCAGCTCATGACAAATCCTCAAAACCTCTACAGTACGACCCACTCGGTGGCACACCTCTTGCGTGAAATTGAAAGCGCCATGCGGGACGTATTTCGACCTGTGGTTGAAACCTCACAAGATGTGCAAAACGAGGAGAAGTCGCACAAGAACCAAATTAAGCAAATCTTATCAGCGTTAGGACTTAAAGAGGATTCGCTTGAAGGACGAGCATGGTTGGAACTTGCCGATCGGCTCCATAAGCTGGCACATCGACGTGGACTTGATGTGCCAAGGCCGCCAGAAGAGATAAAAGACGTGTGGGAGAACATCCAACTTCTCCTCGAGATCCTCTTGAGAGCCGTACGCGAGCGCTTCCTCGCCTGGATCCAGGTTCTTGACGAACTCTCGAAGAAGAAACAACCCACCGGTGACGACCTAAAGCGGCTTACTCAGGAGGTTCCAAACAACCGAGTTGTGAGACAGCACTTCTTCGCTCAGCTTCAAAGTCCAGAATGGGTTGAGCCTCTTTGGAAGCAAGGTTTCTTCAAAGAGCCCCCTCAGCCGGAACGTGACGAAGAGGAAGGCACAATCCGTTTTCCACCCTGGCCAGAAGCCCGCTACCTCGCTCGAATGGCTGCCCACAAGCCCGAGCTTGTAACACAAATCATCTCTGAGATGAAGGACACCGACAACCTTGCTGTACAAGAGGCCCTCCTGGATGCGATGCTTGCGATGCCACCTGAAGTGGCAGCACGGTTGGTGGAAAAAGTAAAGCGGTGGGCAGAAAATCCCTATCGGTTGTTGCCAGAGAAGCTGGGGCAGCTAATCGCCTATTGGGCAAAGCACGGGCAGACGGAAGAAGCTCTGCAAGTGTCGTGCGTCTTGCTTGATGTCTTTTCGGATGAACGCTGTATAGAACTTAGGCCAGGCAAAGCGCAGAAGCCATGGACACGGTTTGAAGTATGGTATTACCAGGAGATTCTTAAGAAATACTACCCTGAACTTGTTCGCGCAGCTGGTCTCCCCGCCCTGGAGCTACTATGCGACCTTTTGGACAAGGCAATTCGGCTCAAGCGTTGTGGGGATGAAAAAGCACCCGAGGACCTCTCATTCTCCTGGCGGCCTGCCATTGAGGACCATCCTCAAAACACTGATTACACCGTCGAGGATGTCCTTGTTTCAGCCGTACGGGATGCTGCAGAGCTTTTGGTGCGCTCCGGGAAGGAAACCGTGGAAGAAGTCGTGAAATTCCTCGAAAGCAGGCAATGGAAGGTCTTCCGCCGGATTGCGCTGCATCTCCTAAGAGTTTTTGGGAACGAGGCTAAAGAACTTGTAGAAGCGCGGTTAACCGACCGAACAGTCTTTGAAGACGTGGGCGTGCGGCATGAGTACACTCTCCTGCTCAGGCAGTATTTCCGTCGACTAAAGCCAGATAATCAGAAGAAAGTGCTTGGCTGGATCGAGGCGGGCCCTGACTCAGGGGACTATAACCGGGAAATCTGGCAGCGTGATTGGTTAGCAAGAATTGGTCCCGAGAATCTGCCCAAAAAATGGCAGAAACGCTACAAAGAGCTCGTTATGAAATACGGTGACTCCAAGCACTCAGAGTTCCCTGTGTACAGAGAAGTTACCTGGGGACCAACCAGTCCTAAAACATTCGACGAGCTTAAGGCGATGGCTGTCGAGGAGATTGTAGAGTTTTTAAGATCGTGGAGGTCCCCGGAGACCATTTTCCATGAGCCATCCCCAGAGGGGCTGGGTCGTGTGCTGTCGACAGTTATTGCGGAAGATCCGGAACGATTCGCCACTGAGGC
>JACIZN010000041.1:10328-14584 GCA_014359405.1 Candidatus Caldatribacterium sp. | reverse complement strand
ACTCCTGCGGTACGTCGCCGCTCTCCTGGCAGGCTTCAAGGGCCGTGCTCGAGAGGATGACCCCTTTCCACTCCCACCCGTAGCGACCTTCTCCGAGCACAAGGTACAAAATATTGTACTCCGGATCACCCCATCCCTCAACCCTTAAGACCCAATCGTCGTTCTTTGGGGTGGGAGTTGCAGAAACCGAAAGACGAGGAGAAGCAGGAAGGTACCTGGCAAGGTACGAGAAGACCCCCTCAGCATCGTCCACATCGAATTCGCTGAAGTTCACCCCGCTCCAGAAATCCCCCTTTTTTGCGAGATCTCTCAAGCGTTTGAGGTCTTTTCCTTCCAGGGCCTTCCTGAGCTCCTCAACAAGGGCATCCCTTGTGGCAAACTTCTCCCCCGGGGGCTCGGAAAGGTACACCATCCGGAGTTTCGCCCAGCGTTCAAAAAACGACCCAGGAGCTTCCTCTGCCACCTCCCTGTAGAGGGCAAGGGCTTTCTCAATCTCCCCAAGTTCTTCGTAGCAGAGCCCGCAGGACATCCGGGTCTGGAGTCTCTCTTCGGGATTTTCCGAGAGCTCTGCCACTTTCTCGTACATTGCAAGGGCCTTCCGGGCATCCTTTTTCCGGTACCGGAAGTAGTACGCAAGGTCTGAAAAAACCTGAATTCGAAGTCCGAAGGGGTCCTCAGGAGGGAGATCTCGCGCGAGTTCCTCAAGAAGCGCAAAAGCTTTGTCCTCCCTTCCAAGTTCCTCTTCGTGCTTGGCCATCCAGTAGCGGAAAAGGTATGTCCGGGAAGCGTTGGGGAAGCGGGCGACATACTTTTGGAGGACAGCGATAGCTCTCTCGGTTTCCCCTTTCTCAAGGAGAAGGGAATCAAGGAGCTCGACGACATCCCCAAGGTACTCCGCGTCTTTCCCCTGGTCAAGAAGAGGCTCAAGGATGGCTATAGCCTGGTCAATGTTTCCCGATTCAAGGAAGAGCTCGGCCTGGTCGAGAGGGTCAAGGGGAAAGGCTACCCCACCGCACAAAAGAAAAAGCCCCAGGAAAACCACCGCAAGCACCGTCTTCACCGTCTTTCCTCCTCTCTGAAGAAAGGCAAAAGGTAACGGGCTACCCGCAGGGCAAAAGAAGAAGGACTCTGAATTTTCCAGGGATTCAGTTCCACAAGGTCACCACCCAAGAAGTGGAAGCCTCTCCTTCTGCAGCACAGCGCAAGACGAAGGAAAAAATCCTCAAGGCAAGCAGAGGGAACTCTTCCGGGGAAATAGGCGACTTCCGGAAACCCAAAGTCCACATCCCAGGAAAGGTAAAAAGGACGAGGAGGAAGCACCCTGAGCTTTTCCTCGAGTTCTTTGAGAGCCTCAATATCAGAGCAAACGAAGAGGTGGTCTTCGGGGAATCCCTTTCGCTTCAAAAGGTAAGCCAGGAAGTTCCCCCGGTGAATCGGAAATGATACCTGGGGGGATGAGAAAAGGTCAAGATGGGCGTCAAGTACAAAAAGGTAAGGGGGGAAAGATAGGTTCTCGACAAGGCCTGCCACCATGCCCCCGGTGAAAGCGTGGCTTTCAGCAACACAGAGGAAAGGACAAACAGAAATTCTGGGAAGAAGGGTTGCAGCAGCTCTTTTCCCTGCAAAGAAGGATTCATCCGGCAGGACTTCCGAAAAAACAGGTCTTGCCCCGAAAGCCCACCCTAAGGAGAGGGCAAACCGGAAAAGGCGCCTCCCTCGACCAAAGACAAGGAGAACTCCCTTCCTCTTCATGATTCCTCCACCCTCTGGTAGAATATACGAAAACCATGGACCGAACATTCCTCGAACTCCGGGAGGCTCTTGGAAAACCGGGATGCTTTCTCTGCCGGCTTGAGGAAAGCTACGTTAGACGATTCCTCGAAGCCCTCTTCTACGAGTTCGTTACCGATCGAGGAGTGCGGGAAAAAATTCGAAAGGGTGGGTTCTGCAAGGACCATGCCCGCAGGCTCTTTGCCCTCCGTCCCTCAATTCTCGGAATAGCCATTGTGTACCAGGACCTCCTGCACCAGTACCTCTCCGGAACAGTGCCGGACGCAAAACTCTGCCCCGTGTGCCTGGGCCTACAGGAGTACCTCACCCGCATTGTCCATCTCCTTGGCAAACACTGGGAGGACCTTCATCAGTCCTGGGGAAAAGAAACCTTCGTCTGCCTCCCTCACCTTGCTTCTCTCCCTGAGCCCCTCCGTGGGCGCCTTGAGGACACCACAAAGGTGACCCTTCAGGGCATTCTCGACACCCTCTCCTCCTTTATCGAGAAATTCGACTACCAGAAAAGCGGGCTTCCTCCAAAGCCTGAGGAAGCCCGATCCTGGCAGGAAGCCATGGAATTTTTTGTGGGAGATCTGGTCGAAAGAAAAAAGAGCTAAAAAGGTTTTTCTGGGACTTTTGCCCAGTCGGCGAGAAAATTCCGCAAACCCACGTCTGTAAGCGGATGCTTCGTGAGATTCTTGATGACCGCAAAGGGCATGGTCACGATGTGGGCTCCAAGCTTTGCCACCTCAAGAACATGCATGGGGTGACGCACCGAAGACACGATAACCTCTGTAGAGTAGCCATAGTTTCGAAGGATGGTCAGAATATCCGCCACAAGGTGCATGCCTCCGCTTGCCACATCGTCAAGCCGTCCAACAAAGGGGCTCACGTATGCCGCGCCGGCTTTGGCGGCAAGAAGCGCTTGGAGAGGCTGGAAAATCAGGGTAGTGTTGACTTTGATGCCTTCTTGCGAGAGCACCCGGATGGCCTTTAGTCCCTCTTCGGTGAGGGGAATCTTCACGACGATATTGGGAGCCCAGGAGGCGAGTTCCCTCCCCTCGCGAATCATGCCTTCGGCGTTCTCGCTCACCACTTCCGCCGAAACCGGCCCAGGGACAAGGCGGCATATCTCAAGGATGACCTCTTTGAAACCCCGACCGGTTTTGGCCACAAGGGTAGGATTCGTTGTCACCCCGTCGAGAACTCCCAAAGAGAGCGCTTCCTTAATCTCCTCAACCTGCGCAGTGTCGATGAAGAACTTCATCCCCACCACCCCTCAAAAGCAAAAAGGCCCGGGGTATCCCGGGCCCTGCATCAGGCTTTCCCGGCACTGCCGAGGAGCTTGCACTTTTCAATGTACATCTTCTTGAGTTCTTCACGGGCAGGACCAAGGTACTTGCGGGGGTCGAACTCCTCAGGGTGCTCAGCAAGGTACTTGCGGACCATGGCGGTGAAGACGAGTCGCCCGTCGGAGTCGATGTTCACCTTCCGCACCCCAAGCTGAATCGCCCGGCGAATCTGGTCCTCGGGAACCCCTGCGGTATTCTCGAGTTTTCCGCCGTACTTATTGATGATGTCCACGTACTCCTTGAGAACCGAAGACGCCCCGTGGAGCACGATGGGGAATCCGGGAAGACGGCGCTGGACCTCTTCAAGGATGTCGAACCGGAGCTCCGGGAAGGGTTCGCCGGGCTTGAGCTTGAACTTGTACGCCCCGTGGGACGTACCAATGGAGATGGCTAAGCTATCAACCCCGGTTCGGGCCACAAAGTCCTCAACCTCTTCCGGGCGGGTGTAGTGGCTCTTCTCGGCAACCACGTGCTCCTCGATTCCTGCAAGAACACCAAGCTCTCCTTCAACGGTCACCCCATGGTCATGGGCGTACTCGACGACCTTTTTCGTCAGAGCAACATTCTCCTCGTAAGGGAGATGCGACCCGTCAATCATGACGTTCGAGAACCCGTTATCGATGCAGGCCTTGCAGAGCTCAAAAGAATCTCCATGGTCGAGGTTGAGAACAATGGGGATGTTGCTCCCCATCTCCCGGGCCATCTGCACCGCACCGGGAACCATGTACCGCAAAAGCGTCTGGTTTGCGTACCGCCGGGCACCCTTGGAGATCTGGAGAATGACCGGAGAGTTGCACTCCACACAGGCCATGATAATCGCCTGGAGCTGCTCCATGTTGTTGAAGTTGAACCCAGGGATGGCGTACTTACCTTCGTTGGCTTTCTGGAACAGCTCCTTCGCATTCACAAGGCCCAGTTCCGTGTAATGTACCGGCATGGCACTTCCTCCCTCTATGTAATGATGTTTCTCTCTTTTTCTCCCCCATATTTTACCCCTATTTCTCTCAAGCGAAAGACCTCCCGGGAACTTTTTTAATTTCCTGCCTGTCGCCGAAAGGCCCCCAGGAAAAATACTGCCCACATCCATCGCATCCTTTTCAAGGGCGAAAAGACCCAGGGAAAGGACACCTCATG
>JACIZN010000041.1:0-10318 GCA_014359405.1 Candidatus Caldatribacterium sp. | reverse complement strand
GTCGCTGAAAGGCCACCTCTTGGAGCCGTCATCTCAGACCACTTCGCTGCACTTACGGTGACCGAAAAATCTCGCAAGGACAAAGCGGGAAGGTCACTGCGAACCCACCGTCCCGCTCATGAAGCAACTTCCTTCTACCGGGTCGGAGACTGCTTCGCCGTTTTCCTCCTTGCAGTGACCGGGAAAAAGGGGTCACTGCGAGGTCGTCTTCTCGTATCCGAAGCAGTCTCATTTCCCTGAAACTCGAAATGCTTCGCCACACCTGCAACCGGTGACGCGAATGCTCTCATTCCGCCTTCTTTCCCTTGCCCTTGCGTTAACACACCAAGAACGATTGACCCTGGGTTTAACACAGGGCCGTCACCACCTTTCAAGAACCTTCTTCGAGCCGGAACCTCCGCACGAGCTCCTCGAGATTCCCCGCAAGACGCTTGAGCTCTTCAACGGCAGAACGAATCTCCTCCAAAGAGGCGCTCTGCTCTTCAGTTGAAGCAGAAACCTCTTCGCTCGAGGCAGCGTTCTCTTCCGCCACCGCTGCGATAGAGGAGAGACTTTCGGACACCGCCTGGATATCCCGTGCCACATCCTCTATGAGCTTTGCGTTATCAAGGGAAAGCGCAAGCACTTCTTCTTCGCTCTTTTTCGTCACCTCTTGTGCCTTCTGAGCAACGTCAAAGGAGGAGGCAAGAGAGCTCATCTCTGCAAGAACTCCCTGCATCGCCGAAAGGATGTTCCCGAAGCTCTTCACCGCCTCATCCGTTTCAGCAACGCCAGCCATGACCTGGGATTCGGCTCTCTCCATCCGTTCTACGGCCCTACGGGTGTCGTTTTGAATCTCCCGGATGAGCTCCGCAATCTGCTTTGCCGCCTGGGCAGAGCTCTCGGCGAGCTTGCGCACTTCTTCCGCTACAACGGCAAAACCACGGCCTGCTTCTCCCGCCCGGGCCGCCTCTATCGCGGCATTGAGGGCTAAGAGATTCGTCTGCTCGGCAATGCCGGTGATGAGGTCCACAATTTTCCCGATTTCCTGAGAGCGACTCTCAAGGGTCTCGATGCTTTCAGCCACTTCCTTCGAGACCTGGGCAAGGGAAAGAACGCTCTCCCGGAGGACTGCAAGGATTTTCTGACCCTGCCGGGCTTCTTCTTCGGTTCTTCTTCCTGCCTCTGACACCGCCTGGATTCCCGAAGCAATACGTCCAAGGGCTTCGAAATTCTCCCGGAAACGCTCTTCCATTTCCCGGAGAAGCCTCACATTCTGTTCCGTAGCCTGGCGCAGGTTTTCAGCCCGTTCCCGGACGCGATTGGCCCGCTCCGCAATGCTCTGGAGCTCTTCACTCTGGCGGGTCGACCCCTGGGCAACCTGGGCGATGGTGCTTGCAACCTCTTGGGTTGCCTTGGCCACCTCCTCAACAGAGGCGAAAAGCTCACTGCTCGAGGAAGAAAGGAACGAAGCTCCCTGGAGGATTTCCCGCACAAGGGCCCTGAGGTTTCCAATCATCCCCACAAAGGCCTGGGCAAGGACACCGATTTCATCCCGTGCACGCTTGCCGATTTCCTCAATTCCACTCGTATCCACGCTGAGGTCTCCCTGAGCCACTCTCTCCACAATGTCCGTGACTTTTCGTACTCCTGAAGCAATGCGGCGAGAGATGTATCGGGAAAGCAATCCCACAACTGCCGCTACTACCCCAATGACTAAAATGATGAGATTACGCATCGCAAAGATAGGAGCGTAAATCTCTGCATCCGGAGCTGTGGCAACAACGTACCATCCTGTGGTCCCAACAGGGGCAAAGGCAGCCGCCCTTGCAACCCCCTCGTACGTATAGTGGGCAATGCCACGCTTTTTCTCAAACATCTCTTTCCCAAAAGCATTGAGGGCTTCTGAAGAACCCGAGAGGACATTTTCTTTGAGGACCTTCTCAAGGTTTGGGTGGGAGACAATTGTCCCGGTTTGGTCCACGAGGTACCCGTAGCCGGTCTTCCCTATCTTGATGGTTGCGATGAGCCTATCAAGGTCCTCTATGGGAATCTGATTTCCCGTCGCCCCGATGAGCTTTTCCCCTGCCGTTTTTGGGACAAGGAAGTGCACAACCCGTTTCCCCGTATCCGGAGAAATGAAGACCCGGGAGATGGCCGGCTTTTGCGTTTCAAGGACTTGCTTGAAAGCAGGCTCATTACTCAGATCGGCTTCTTTCCCGAGGGCACTTGTGGCGATACCGTTCAAATCCACCCAGTACCCCCACTCCGCCTGCGGGTCTTTTCCCACCCCCTGGATGCTTGCGAACTTTGTCTCAATCCAGAGGTTGATGCCGAAAGCTGCCGCATCGGCAATTGCAAGGAGCTGCCCCTCATACGCCTGGGAGAGCGACCGCTCAAACGCAGAAAGCCCGTACAGCGCAAGGAAGGTAAGAGGAATAAGCGAGAAAACGAGAAACCAAACCATGAGTTTTCCCTGGAGACTCCTGCGCATACCCTTTACCCCCCTCTTGGTTTCTTGAGATTTTAATCGGCATTCTTTCGCAAAACTTTAGAGGCCAAAGCGCACACTTCCCGCACCGAGAGGGCCTTTTCCTCGTGGACTTTTGGAAGAAGCAAGAAAGTCGCCACCGCTCGAAGGACCGTGGAGAGAATGAAGACGAGGTAGTACGGAGAAAACCGGACACCGAAGCTCTCCGCTACATGCACGATGTGCGGTGCCACGTACTCAAGGAGAGCCCCACCCACAAGGTACCCCAAGGCATTCCCAAAAACCCCGAGGAAGAGATTGAGCACCGCAATGTAGAAGGAACGGTGGAGATCCGGAGAGAGCTTGAGCGCGAGGTTATTCACCGTAAGGTTAATGGCAGGCCAGAAAATTCCGGCAAGAATCTGAATGATGAGGACGACAAAGGGCCAGTTGGTTGCGTTCGTGAAGCACCAGAGGAGGGGAAGAAAGGAGGCTACTGAAGTGGCAAGAAAGGTTACCGGAGTGTTGCCAAACCGGTCCGTCAGGCGTCCGAAAAGGCGGATGGAAAAAAGAGTGGTGAAGTTCGCCACCGCCTGAACGTAGAGGGCGATGTGGAAAAAGCTCATGTGGAGGTCCCGAATCATGTAGAGATTGAAAAAGGGCGAGGCAACGTTGAAGGCAAAGTACCAGAAAACGGTGAAGACGAGGAACCGGGAAAAGTTAGGATGTACGAAAACTTCCCGGAAGAAATGGAAAACGTTCCCCTGGAATTCTGCGTCCCGCTCCATTGGAGGGTCCTGGACCCGAAGGAAACAGAGAATGTCGAGCACCCCAAGGACTGATGCCAGGGCAATGACAAGGGAAAAGCCGGTGATGCTCCGAAAAGTGTCGAGAAACCACCCGATGAAGAGGCCGCTTGCAAGAGATGCTACAGTTCCCAGCAAACTCCGATGCCCAAAAAACCTTCCCCGCAGCTCCAGGGGCACAAGGTCCGCCACCCAGGACATGAAGCTGACTGCAAGAAATGCCCCTCCAACTGCGGTAACAAAAAGAAGCCCCACAAACGGCCCAAGGAGTGCTTCTCTCTTATCCACCAAAAGGGGCAAAAGGGCCACAAAGAGCCAGGGAACGCGGTTTGCAAAGCCCCCTAAAAGAAAAGCAAGCTTTCGCTTTCCGGTCTTCTCAAGGACAAAGGAAGCAAAAATCTGCAGCGCTCCGCCGAGAACCGGAAGGGCAAGGAGAACAGCGTAGAGGAGGTCCCCAAACCCGAGAATACGGGCGAAACCGGCAATGGGAGCACCGGTGGTGACGTTGACGAAAACAATGCCAAAGCAGACACCTAAGGTGACGAGCTTCAGGTCTCTGAGGAGTTTCGAATCCCGAATACTTGCGGCAACATCCCGGCTGAGAAGAAGAGACATAGGTTACTCAGATTTTTCGGAATTCTCCTCTTCCTGGGTTTCTTTTTTGGGTTTTGCCTCTTGCTTTTCCTCAAAGCGCTGCAGGAACTCGAGGGCTCTCCGGAGCTTCCGGTCCACGAGGTCGTTTAACGTTCCTTCCTCAAACGTTCCGTCCTCTTTCCTTCCTCCGGCCGGCATTCCGGTGAGAATCTCCATGGCCTCGTCGACATGAGAAACCGCATACACATGGAACTTCCCTTCCCGAACCGCTTCCACAACTTCCTCGTCAAGCATGAGGTGCTGCACGTTGCTTTTCGGGATGATGACTCCCTGGGTACCGGTAAGACCCTTCATCTTGCAGGCCCGGAAAAAGCCCTCGATTTTCTGGTTCACTCCCCCAACAGCCTGGACCTCCCCCTTCTGATTTATGGACCCGGTGACGGCAATGTCCTGGCGAAGAGGAACCCCGGCAAGGTCTGAGAGAATGGCACAGGCCTCGGCAAGGGAGGCGCTATCCCCCTCAACCCCTTCATACGACTGCTCAAAGCAAATGCTTGCCGCAATGGAGAGGGGCTTATCCTGAGCGTAACGGTACCCTAAGTACCCGCTCATGATGAGGACACCTTTGTCGTGAATGCGGCCGCTCAAGCGCGATTCCCGCTCGATGTTCACCACACCCTGCCGGCCAAGGTAGGTCCGGGCGGTGATACGTGACGGCCGGCCAAAGCTGAAATCCCCAAGGTCGTACACCGCAAGGCCGTTGACCTGGCCCACAACCGCCCCCTCGGTATCGATGAGGAGAACGTCTTCTTTGATGAACTCGTCGATTTTCTCCGCAAGAAGGCTCAAGCGCTTCCGACGGGCTTCAACGGCTTTCACCACGTGACGGTCGTAGACCCGGCTCTCCCCATCCTGCCGGGCGAAGAAGTCAGCCTCCCGCAGGATGTCCCGCAGGAAGCCAAACCGCGTACTCAGCTTCTCCTTGTGGGAGACCATGCGGGCAGCGTACTCAAGGAGTTTTGCCACCCCGCTGCGGTCAAAGGGCAAAAGTTTCTCCTCAAGGCAGGTCCTCTTTACAAAGCAGGCAAAGGAGGTGATGATGGCGTCATTTTTTCTGACCTCATAATCGAACTCCACCTTCACCTTGAAGAGGTCCCGGAAATCCTCATCAAAAAGGGTGAGAATCCGGTACGCGTATTCGTCCCCGATGAGAACGATTTTGGCGTCAAAAGGAAGGGGATCAGGCCGTAACCCTTGCGGAGCGATGAGGCCAAAGTGCTCAAAGGGGTCCTCCATGCGGATCTCGCGGTTCTTCAAGACCCTTTTGAGCCCTTCCCAGACCCCGGGATTTACAATGAGGTCCCGGAAGTACATGATGACGTAACCGCCGTTGGCCTGGTGGAGAGACCCTGCCTTGAGCATGGTGTGGTCGCTGAAGTACGTCCCCATGAAAGCGCGCCGCTCGATCCGGCCGAAGAGATTCGTCCACGTCGGATGGGTCTCAAGAATGACCGGAGGGGTTTCGGTAGCGGAGTTGTCCACAAAGACATTCACCTTGAAAGGCAAGAAAGGGTCCTGGAGACGCTGGTACGGGAGAAGGTGCTGGGGCTGGGCTGGAGCTTCCTGGGAATCCCGAAAGATGTGGAGGTACGAGAGGGTGAACTGCTTCAGAGCCGACAGGAACTCCACGACCTCCGGGGAATTCGCGTACCGGTCGAAGAGCTCTGCAAAAAGCGGAGTGATGGTGAAATCGGCAATGCGGGTATCGAGCTCAGTAATACGGTTTTTGAGCTCCATCTCAAGCTGGTGAATCCGCTCGAAGACCTCGTTGATGCGGTTCAAAAGTTTCTGGCGGCGGCTCTCGATAATCTCCTTCTCAAGGTCCGTGAGGGCAAGGTACTGCTCCTGGGTCATGGGTTTCCCTTCATACAAAGGCACAAGAATCGGTCCCATGGAGGTCATCCGAAAGGCAAAGCCTTCAGCCAAAGCCTCCCGCTCAAGCTCTTGGAGAATCTGGCGGTGTTTTTTCTGGTGCTCATCGATGAGAATCTGGCGCTGGTTCTTGTACTCGTCGCTTGCAAAGGCTTTCGGAATGATTTCCCGCAGGCTCTTCAGGAGGTTATCAAGAAGACGCGCGAACGTCCGCCCCTCACCCCGGGGGAAACGGAGGACCTTTGGCCTATCGGGATTATCGAAGTTGAAGACGTAGCACCAGTCGGTGACCGGAGGAAGGAGACCGGCTTTCTTCTTCTCCTCAAGGATGCGCTCGATGCAGGCCCGCACCGCTGCGGCTCTTCCTGTGCCACTTGGACCCACAACAAAGAGGTTGTACCCCGGGCGGTCCATGCGGAGCCCAAACTCAATAGCCGCAAAGGCCCGGTCCTGCCCCACAAACCCCTGGAGCTCCTCCACCTCATCGGTACACTCGAAGGGGAAAATCGAAGGGTCACAGGTCCAGCGCAGGTCCTCCGGCCGGAGACGGTACTTTGAAAGGTCGACTTTCGCTTCCATAGAAATCCCTACAGTTCCACCGAAACCACTTTGACGCTTTCCAAGGCCTCGAGAGCCCCCTTGAGTTTCTCAATCTCTCCGGCGTCCCCCACCACTTCAAGGACGATGAGGCCCTCATCCCGTTCTTCGCACTCTGACGGAAATTCATGGAGTCCAAGGCGCGTCCTGATGTTGCATCCGTACTGGGTCAAAACCTCCTGGACCCGAACGGCCACCTTAGGTCTATCCCCCACCTTGACAAGGAGAATCCGGGCCAAAGAAACCACCTCCCTGAACCTTTGGAGATATTATAGCAGGAAATAGAGGCCTCAGTTGCTTATCCTTCCTTTTCGAGAAAACGGGGGGAAGAAGGGGGTTCCATGCTCTTCCGAAAGGCCTTCGCAGCTTTCACTGCTTCATAACCTTCCCGGAGAGAGGAGAGCTCCCGCCTCAGGGTTTCCTCAAGACGAGACCGGATTTCCTCGTCTTTCTTTGTGATTTCCCCAAGGAGGGCAAGAGCCCTAAGACGCCTGGCTTCATCAAGCTTTCCTTCCTCAAGAAGAGGACCCAGAGCGTCAATAAGCTCCTGACGGCAGGAGAGGTATTCCGGGAGGTTCTCAAGGTCTCCCGAAAAAACGGCAGCGTGCATCCGGAGTGTAACCGCAAGGAGCTCCTCAAGGAGCTCAAGAGGTCCCCTGTCCACGGCTCTCAAGTTCCTTCCAGGCCTTGTGGAGGCCGGAGAGAATGCGGACGATGCCAGAAAGGGTTTCCTGATAGTTCTCCTTACTCGTCCGGGCACACTCTCGCAGGATAAACCGGTACAGGGCAAAGAGGTTTTCGGCAATCTCTCCTCCTTCCTCGACGTTGAGGCTCCCCAAAAGCTCGAGAACAATGCGCTCCGCCCGAGCCATATGCATCCGGGCAAGGACCTCGTCGCCTTCGCCGAAGGCCCGCTCTGCGAGTTTAAAGAACTTGATGGCCCCCTCGTAGAGGAGAACCACAAGCCGAAGTGGCGAGGCGGTGTTCACCGCATTCTCCTCGTAGAACCGACGGGCCATGGTGAGGTACGCGTTCATCACTTTCTCTCCTCCTTAGCTTCTCGTGGTAAGCTTACTCAAGTTTGCAATCTGCTGAGTGAGCCAGTTGCTCTGCGTTTGCATAGTCCCAAGGTAACTCTCAAGAACCGTAAACTGTTTGAGCCAGCGCTCCTTCTGGGCCTCCAAGCGCTCTTCCATAATGGCGATGCGCTCATCAAGGTCCTTTATGACATTTTCGTAGAGCTTCTGGGTACTCGACATCACTCCCTCGTAGGGATCGGTAACGAAGTTGAGGTACTCATTGAGCGAGTTCGCAATGCCGGAAGAGCCAGAGAAAAGCTCCTGCACCGCCTCGAGATTTGTTTCCAGAGCCTGGCTGAGTTTCCCCTCGTCCACCACAAGGTTCCCATAACGGTCAACGGAAATACCGATATCCATGACGCTCTGGAAATCCGAAGAAGTCACTCGAGCAGTCAAAAGCTTTTCGAGCTCTGCTGTTACCCGAAGAAGGGAGGTCTCTCCAAGGAGCGCCCCTGCGGTTTTTGTAGCGGCATCGTACCCGGTATTCTCTTTCACGAACTTCAGAAAATCGTTTAAGGCATTCGTGAAGCTGAGGATGCTATTCTTCACCGCTTCAAGGTCTCGGGAAATGGTGATGGTCACGCTCCCAGTGCTTTTGAGGCTCAGGGTTACCCCCGGAAGGAAATTGGTAATAACGTTTGAGGTTCCCTCATAGACTATGGGGTTTGTTCCTCCAAGGAGGACCCGTGCGTTCTGCGCCGCCTGAATCTCTGTCCACTCCGAGAGCTCTGCCTCTCCCCCAGAGAGCGCCACCTCCACGGTGATGGTATTTGCCGTTCCCGCTTCTTCGCTTGCCAGGAAAAGCCGGTACCCTTCCTGGGTCTCGACCAGGGAAGCTCGAACCCCGGCATCCGCCTGGTTTATGGCATCCCGAATGCCGGCCAAGGTATTATTTGAGGAATCGATGGTAATTTCGGTCGTTCTTCCTCCCACCGTAATGGTGATTGTCCCCTCCCCAAAGCGGGTGACGTTTGTATCAGCATAGGCAGTGGCTGTGGCAATCTGGTGGGCTCTTGCAAGGCTTTCCACCGTAAGGACGTAGGTCCCCTCCTGAGCATCGCTTCCCAGGGATACCGAAAGGGCATCACCTGTGACTTCGGCTTTCCTGGCAAGAAAAGTGGACGAAAGGGAAAGGCTCAGGGCGCTCGTTTTCAAACTCAAAAGCTTTGCGCTTGCCGCCTGGAGAAGGGTGAGCCGCTCGGCGTAAGTGGCCTTTTTCTCCTCAAGCCTCTCAATAGGAGCGCGCTCGACTTCGGCAAGCTTTTCGATGATTTCACTTGTATTGAGCCCCGAAATGAGGCCATCAATGCTTAAGCCCGCCACAGTTCCCCCTCCTCACACAACTTCATCCACAAGGATTCCCGCAAGTTCCTGGAGCTTGGCCACCATGTCGAGGAACTTCTCCGGGGGAATTTCCCGGATGACTTCTCCAGTCTCCCGGTTCACAATCCGGGCGATGATTTCCCCAGTGGGCTCGTGGATTTTGAAACGGAGCTCCAGGTTGAAGACCTCAAAGAGGCCCTTCAAAACCTCTCCGAGCTCCCTGATTTTCTCTGGATCAAGAAATACCGAGGACCCTTCTTCCCTTTTCCCCTCCCCTTCCTGGACCTCGGCTACCCTCACCGAACCCTGGGTCTCCTGAAGGGAGAGAGGGATAGAACCTACACTCTTTGCCATCTGTCCTTCAACCTTCATCGTTCCATCTCCTGCCTTTCAAAGAAAACAGGGAGGACGGGTACCCGTCCTCCCTGGTCCTCAGAGCCTCTATCGCAAGAGCTGGAGTACCGCCTGTGGAATGGTGTTTGCCTGGGCAAGCATTGCCGTACCGGCTTGAAGGAGAATCTGCGCCCGGGTGAACTCCATCATTTCCTCAGCCATATCGACATCCCTGATACGGGACTCGGCTGCAGCCAGGTTCTCCTTGGCGACACCAAGGTTGGCAATGGTGTGCTCCAGACGGTTCTGGTAAGCTCCGAGCTTGGAGCGTTCGGTTGAGACAATGTTGATGGCGTTGTCAATCGTCTCAATTGCTAACTCTGCTTCGGCTTGGCTCAGGACACTGATTTCGTTCACTCCAAGAGATCGAGCCCGCATGTCGTTGATACTCACCGTCATTATCTGATTTTTATTAGCTCCGATGTGGAGGGTCACTGCCCCCCTGGCATCAACAAAGACGTCGAACTGGAGGCTTGCTCCACTCCCAAGCGCAAGTTTTGATGGATCAATGGTTATCGAGAGCCCATTGGCGGCATTTCCTGCAGCAATCAGAGTGAGCGTCTCGCCTTCCCCTACAGCCGCTACACCATTAATGGTTCCAACAATATCGGTTCCTGCGTCGGAGAGAACGGTTTCAGAACCACTCGTAAGGCCAAGATCCTTGAGAAGATCATTACTTCCAGAAACGTTTATCGTAGCGCTGCTTCCGTAGTTGACAGAGGTGAGAACAATGCTGTTCCCGCTCACTGCTGCCTCAACACCGGTGAGCTCTTTGACGTTGTTGATCTTCAGAACGACGCTATTAAGATCCTCCCCTGAAGCCACATTGATAGCTATACCGTTGAGAACGATAGTTCCGTCGTAATCGACCGTTGCATCTGCCGCCGCTGCCCCACCAATCTGTGCCTTCGTGGCATTCTGGGTGATGACGACCGTGTACACTCCGGCTTTGGTGCTCACCCCTGTAGTCATTTGGGTGATCAGGGCATCAAGATCTTCTGGGTCTACTGCTGTAGAACCACTACTACCATCATACGAACTATCATTAACCGTTACAGTTCCATTGATTGCCAAACCATTCAGTGCCGTTACCTTATACCCTGCCTCGCCATTGAGGAGCTGTTTGGTGTTAAATTCGGTGGTGT
>JACIZN010000040.1:10610-14868 GCA_014359405.1 Candidatus Caldatribacterium sp. | reverse complement strand
CCCAAATCGTCTTAGCCTTTCCACCCGCAAAGTACTTGCCCTCCCAAGGGAAAAAGTGAAGAATGTATTCGGCGGAAGAGGCAAGGAACTTCCCCCGCCATCGTCCCCAGGCCCAGACCTGAGGGGGCGCAAAGTACACAACGGGAATGCCCCTCAAAGCACAGTAGCGGGTAAGGCGAAGGTTGAAACCGGGATTATCGATAGCGAGAACAACTTTTGGTCTCTCCCGTTTGAGAAAGTCCTGGGTGAGGTCCCAGGTTTTCTTCCAGAAAGAAAGGGACCGGAGCACCTCGGAAAGCCCAACAACCGAACGCGAGACCGTATCCGCAAGAAGGCTGCCTCTGCTCTCCTCACCCCCGAGGGCCACAACCGGAACTCCCGGGAAACGTTCCCGGAGAAGTCGAATAATGTGCGATGCCCATCGGTCTCCGGAAATATCCCCACAGGAAAGAAAAACGGTTCCCCTCACCAGGCAACCCCGAGGACAGTCACCCCGAAACGCTCTGCGAGAATCCCAACCTCTTCCCGATCCAGAAGAAGGGTTTTCCCGCTTTCCAAGGCGATGAGTCTCCCTCCACCCTCCCCGAGAAGGCGGATTGTCTCTGCTCCAATGGCGGGAATATCTATGAGGAAGTCCTGGTTGCTCCGAGCCACTTTGACCACAACCCCGCAAGGGACAAGGGCAAGACCCCGCCGGATGGTCTCATCCGTCCCTTCCGCCCCCTCAAGAGCCACCACAGTTCTCCTCTTCACCACCACCGTTTGACCAATTTCTTCATCCGCAAGGAAACGGGCAATACGAAAACCGTACTCGACATCGCGCCACTCCTCTTCCGTGGGAGGGGGACCAAAGAGAATGCCCTCTTCAGTAACCCAATCCTTCAAGAAGGGAAAGGGCGAAAGCACCTTAAAACCCTCATCTTCAAGAAGCCTAATGCACTCTCTCAGAATATCCCGATCCTGCAAGCTCCGACACGGGGCAAAAAGGGAAGAAACCTCGGGAGCAAAAACGTAAGCCTTGGGAACCTTTCCTGCAAGACAAAGCACTTCAGGTTTTTCCGCCCTCAGGACACTCAAGAGCTCCTCAAAGGAGAGATTCTCCAGAAGGTGCTCGGGGTTGAGATCCCTATGGAGTCGAAAGAAACGGCAGGAAACGGTAACAACCTCAAAGGTTTCCCGGGCTTTTTGCCTCACAAGGACCGGTAGAACCCCCTCACCAGCTAAAAGGAGCATCTTCGAGGTCACAGGCTTCCTCCCTAACCCACCGGGTGATGCCTCGCTTGGTCTGGCGCAGGAAAGCGAGAATCTCATTGACAACTTCCGGATCAAATCCTTTGCCTTCAATCTCTTCCATCGCCCTCCGCAGAGGCTTCCCACTCCGAAAAAGGAAGCGGTACACTTGGGCAATGCTCTCTCGTTTCTCCTTAGGAATGCCCCTCCTTCGCATGCCCACCCGGTTGAGTCCGAACACTCGGGCCGGGTGACCATCAGCAAGAACGTAGGGAGGGATATCCATGACCACTTTTGAGAGCCCTCCCACCATGGCGAGTTTTCCAATACGGACGAACTGGTGAACCCCCACGAATCCACTCAGGGTTGCCCAGTCTTCAACGGTAACGTACCCAGCAAGGCTTGCCCCATTGGCCATGGTCACCCCATTGCCAACGAAGCAATTATGGGCGATGTGGCAATAGGCCATGATGAAGCAGGATTTCCCAATATGTGTCATTTTTCCCTCTCCTGTTGCCCGATGCACGGTGACAAACTCCCGGAGAACCGTGCCCTCGCCGATCACCACCCCGCTCTCCTCACCCCGGAAGGATACGTCCTGCGGAGGAGTCCCAATGACCGCATGGTGTCCAATGAAACAGGAAGGACCAACCTCAACCGTCCCCTCAAGAACTGCAAAGGGAGCGATTTTTGTTCCATTGCCAATGGTCACTTTTCCCCGAATAACGACGCACGGCCCTATTTCGACGTTCTCCCCAATCTGCGCCTCAGGGTCTACAAGTGCTGTCCTGTGGATGCCCATTGCCCATTTCCTCCCAAAGTACTCTCACCATCCTGTGGTTTAGCGCATGCCCAGATCGAAATCCCAAAAACCCTCCTCTAACTCGTACTCCAAGGAGCATCAAATCCCCCAGGAGGTCGAGAATCTTATGGGCACAGGCCTCGTAAGGCAAGCGCAACGGACGATCCCCAAGACCAGAAGAGTCAAGGAGCACCGCCTTATTCCGCACGCCCTTACCAAGGCCCTGTCGCTTGAGTTCCTCCCTTTCCCACAAAAAGGCAAACGTTCTTGCTCCCGGAAGGACCTCAAGAATCCCCCCCTCGCGAAGCGTCAACCCCTGGAGGAACTCTCCCGAGGTCGCGCCGTCCAGGATATAGGTTAGAACAAGTTCTGAAGCCGGAAAGGCAAAGAGATACCCCCCATTGTGCTCCACGGAGAAAATTCGATCAATGACAAACGTCTTTCGCTCCACTCCTTGTTCCTGTACCCCTGCCCGTTGCAAGGCCTGTATCCAGTGGAGAGCGCTCCCGTCACCTGCGGGAAGCTCCTCCCCTTCTACCACAACCTCGAGATTGTCGATACCCGCCACCCAGCAGGCTCCCAAGAAGTGCTCAATCGTGGCCACAGAAATCTCGCCGTCCTGCAGAACGCTGGAGCGCGGCCCTAAGGTAGCGTACGGGAAGAGAGCGGGAATAACCTTTTCGTGCCCATTCCAAAAGACCCGAAAAAGAATGCCCGTGTTCGGTTCCCCAGGGCACAGGGTAACCCGGGCGGGTTTACCGCTGTGCAGACCTAAACCCGCAACCACCGTGGGATACCTAATAGTGCGCTGCAAGGGAGGCGTTCTCATTCTCCAAGGAGTTTTCGGATACGCTCTTCAAGGTCCCTGATTTTGCGCCACATTTCTGGGAGCTTTCGAACCAGGGCCCGCTCTCGGAGCTCTCGACGGTGTTCCTGGGCAGGGAACCCGGAAACCATCTCCCCGGGACGCACCTCTGCAGTCACCACTGCCCGAGCAGCAATTCGGGCACCTTCTCCAACACGGCAGTGGTCCACAACCCCTGCCTGTCCTCCCATGATGACGCCGTTCCCGATGTCACTACTTCCCGCAATGCCCGATTGAGCAACAATGATCACATTCTGTCCCACACGGACATTATGGGCAATCATGACCAAGTTGTCGATTTTTGTCCCCTGGCCGATGCGGGTGCAGCCAAGAGTTGCTCGATCGACGGTTGTGTTGGCACCAATCTCGACATCGTCCTCAATGACCACTGTTCCAACCTGAGGAATTTTCTCGTAGTTCCTGCCAGTCCACTCATACCCAAACCCGTCAGCACCCACAACCACACCGCTGTGGAGAATAACCCTATTTCCCAAGACACAGTACTCCCGCACCACCACCTGCGGGTAGAGGATGCAATCGCTTCCTATTTGCACTCCCTTACCCACGTAGACCTGGGGGAAAATGCACGTTCGATCCCCAACTGAAGCATCCTCTTCGATGACCGAAAAGGGACCGATGGCTACATCACGACCAATGCGCGCCCGGGGATGAACAAAGGCGAGGGGATGTACGCCCTGAGGCGGACGAAAGGGAGTACAAAAGAGGGAGAGAACCCGGGCAAAGGCAAGACGAGGATTTTCAACTTCAATAACGAACTTTTCTTGGAGACTTCCTCGATTTCCCTTCCCCGTCACCACCGCTTTCGCCCGGGACAGGACGACTTCCTTCAGGAAACGGGCATCAAAGAGGAAGACAAGATCCCTCTCCCCCGCTTCCTGAGGCTCCCGAACACCCTGAACCACAAAGTCAGGGTCCCCAAAGAGTTCTCCTTTGAGGTGTACTGCAAGGTCTCCAAGCCGCAAAGGGCTCACTTCTTCTCTTTTTCTCGCGCCGCCACGATGTTCTGGAGCTCTTGTATGACTGTCTCGGTGATGTCCGTGCCGCCGTAGAGCACAAGGGGCATTTCAAGGACTTCCTTCTGGTTCACCGGGATGCGGAGAGTGCTCCGGATGACAAGACTAAGCTGCATTGACTCAGCGACCTTCCGGATAGCCGCAATGATGTCATTGTAACGCTCCTCAATGAGTGCTTGCCGCTCTTTGAGCATTTCATCCCGCACCGGTGCCCAGGCGGCATTCATTTCTTCCTCGAGTTTTTGTACTTCTTCCCGAGTTTTCCCTTTTCCTTTCTCGTTGAGCTCCTGCTGTCTCTTCTGGAACTCTTCGGCAATTTTCTTCTCG
>JACIZN010000040.1:0-10600 GCA_014359405.1 Candidatus Caldatribacterium sp. | reverse complement strand
GGTGATCTTTGCCGTGTTCGGATGGGCATCGAAAACCTTGTTGATGTCCACTATACCAATGGCCATTGGCGATGGCGTCGGAGACGAACCCTTCTTGGTTTGGGCAAAAGAAAGGGCACCAGCAAAGGTAATGAGTAAAGCTGCAGCAAGAACACAGATCAGAATTCTCCTCATAAGTCCTCTCCTCTCCACTAAAATGTCTGTCCAATACTCACGTATGTCTGGGTTCCCAATTCCCCAATACCGTAGTCGAGGCGAATGGGTCCAATGGGTGTATCGAACCTCAGTCCCACACCGTAACCGATTTTCACATCCCCAAGATCAATAGGCTCACGCAGGTCCCAGGCGTATCCCGCATCTCCAAAAACCACGACCTGAGTGTTTTTGGCCACCTCAAAACGGTACTCGAGGTTTGCCACAAGCATCTTATCACCCTGGAACTCGTAGAGGTCATACCCCCGAAGGGTACTGACACCACCCACCGAGAACTTCTCAAAGCTCGGAAGTTCCCGATCTGCAATACCTCCAAGGAGCCTCAGAGCCAGGACGGCATTTTCACCGGCACTGATGTAGTTCCGTGCGTCCAAAACGTACTTCGTGTAGTCGTAATCACCTCCTAAGAAACCTCCCGCAAACTCGACCTGGAGTGCGCAGTACCAGCCCTCGTGGGGATTGAAAACATCGTCACGGGTATCGTAGATAACGGTTGGGGTGAGAGAGTTCGTTTTTCCATCCCCTTGAGGTGGTTCTCCCTCAAGAGGGATAATGGTGATATCTTCGGATTTGTACTGCACGCGCCACTGCCAGTCTTTTCCGAAACGTCCACCCAGCGCAATTTGACCTCCCAAGCGTTCCTCCTCGTACTCCCCCACGACTTCCTGGTCTACCCAGTTCTTCTTTTTCTCCACCTTGTCGTACAGTGCAACTCCAAAGAAGATGGGTTCGCCGAAAAGCCAGGGTTCTTCGAAGGAAATCCGGTAAAGTGTCCTGGCACCGAATTCGTACCTGAGCTCGAGCTTTTGGGCATTCCCGCCGAAGTTCGATTCCTGGTACCGGACAAAGCCCAGCCAACCCTTTTCACTATTGTACCCAACGCCAATCCCGGCTTCACCCGTTGCTTTCTCCACCACTTTTACCCTTACAACCACGTGGTCCCGATCGCTTCCAGGCTCAAGCTTCATGGTGATGTCCTCGAAAAAGCCCAGATTGTATATAGCCCTCATGCTCTCCTTGATCTTGGCAAAATCAAAGACCACCGGGGGAGTAAAGGTGAGCTCTCGGCGGAGGACGTACTCCTTTGTTTTTTGCAGGCCCTCGAATTCAACCCGCTCTATAACCCCCTCCCGAACGGTGAAGTGGAGCACTCCTTTTTCGTCGAAACGGATGTTCTCCGCCGCCGTCATGAGGAAACCCCTGTTGCTGTAGAGCGCCTTGATGCGTTCAAGGTCCCGCTGGAAAATCTGCCAGTTCATGACCTGCCCCGGGGCAACAATCATAGCCTGGCGTATCTCTTCTGTGGAGAGTACCGTGTTGCCCTGAATGTCGATATCCTGAATAACCGGCAACTCCTCCACCTTGTAGATGACCTCGATACCGTCAGGGTACCGCTTTGTCTCTGCCCAAACCTTGGAGAAGTACCCAAGGTCAAAAATGCTCTTGATATCCTGTTCGACTTTCTGGGGGTTGAAGGGCTCCTTAAGCCCCAGAGAAACAGCCGAAAGTATGAGCTGGGTATTGACGTGTTCGTTCCCTTCGACTCGGATAGCCACAACAGGAAGGGCAACTTCTTGACCGAAGGCGCATACCCTAAGAAAGGCTATCCCTACAAGGATCGTCGCCACTAAAAGGAGCCACCGGGACTGGGCAACCACAAAATTCTCCCCCTTTCAAGCTCAAAACTTCGTGGTGAACTGAAGCATCCACTCCGTTTCTCCGCTCTCCTTCCGCTCAAATTCGAAGGACCACTCTTTGTTGAAATCCACGTCCACCTCAAAGGACGACCCTCCGTCCAAGTTCTGAGTATACCCGATAGTCACGTTCTTACCAAGCCTTTTTTCGAGGGTAACCCGGGAAAAATCTTCAGGATCGAAGGTCACCGCGTCAAAGAAAGGCTCCGCCCGCAAGGCGAAGTTCCCCTTCAGGAAGAACCGGGCAACCTTTGCAAGGACCGGCGAAAGGTTCACCCGGTCAAGGTCCGCGTACGCATCCTTGTCACCCAAAAAAAGGAGCGAGAGTATTTCTTCTTTCGAGAGAGGAGGCTCCGAGGAAAAATCAATCGTATACCCCGAGAGAGGGCCATCGATGCGCACCCGAACATCGTACCCCCTAACGCTTTTCCGTCCTTCAAGACGAAGCTGCGGCATGCACCCTCCGAAATGGGTAAAGGAAATGTACCCCTCAAGGGGAATGGTACAGGCCACCAGATCGTACGTTCCCTCAACGACGTCGAACCGCCCCTCGAGGGAGAACTCACCTTTTTCGGAGTAGAGAGTCATACCCCCAGAGAGCACAAGGCGTAGAAAATCGGTCTCCACAGAGAGAGTATCTTGAAGAGTAAAGCGGAGTTTCACCGAAACGGGAAACCTCGTCCAAAACCCTTCCAGAAGGGAGAGATCTGGAACACCCTGAGAACGGCCCTTTTGGACGTTTACAGAAGCCTTGGCAATACCGATATCCCCTTCAAAGGTGTACTGTCCATCCTTTCCAGAAAGTGCAAATCGTCCGCTCCAGCGTCCCTGAAAAATCCCTTCAAGCCCTGGGAATGCCCCTTCTCCATCAAGGTCCCCAGAAACGGCAAGACCCTCGGGGGTGATCTCACCTTCTATCCTCGTCAGTCGTCCTCCAAGAAAAGCCCCCTGGGAACCGGAAAATCGCAGAACCCCTCCGGAAAGCTTTCCACTGAGATTCTCAAGGAGGAGATAGGTTCTGTCCTGGCCTGATACCTCTACCCTCTGCACGCAGAACGATCCTTCTTGAGTTGGGGATGCCCATTTTCCAAAGACATGAAACTCTCCCTTTCCCTCAAGGCTGACCCTAAACCCCTCGAAAGAAAGGGTGGATTGGGCTTCCCCCAGAATGCGAATGTCCAGGCTCTCTGTCCTGGTATCCACTATCCCTCTTCCCGAGAGACGTACCCCGTTATCTCCTTCAAGTTCCATGCCTTCCACCACGAAACTCTTTCCGTCGTACGTTCCGTGAACTTCTCCGGCGAAGTTTCCGTACGGGGGAAAAGAGAAGGTAATCGCGCCCGAAAAAAAGCGCCACAGCTTTTTCTCCGTGTCAAGGGTAAAACGCATATCAAAGGTTCCCAGCACCTTCGAGAAGAATTCTCCCCCAAAGAGTCTCAGGTTGACCCCAAAGACCTCAATGATCCCTTCTTCGAGGATTTCCGGGTTGAGCACCTCAGGGAGGGAAGCTCGACCTTCAAGGAGGCGTTCCAGGGAAATTCTCCCAGAGAGTCTCAGAGTAACTCGCTCTCCCAAAGGCTCCCTTTCCATTCGGAGCGAAGAGCCCTCTCCCTCAAACTCCCAGTGCGCATCCTCCCAGGAACCAGAGAGCAGAAGGCGGGCTTTCGCAACCACCCCGCTCACGCGAAAGTCATTCTCCGGGATGCGGAGATTCTGGACTTCCCCCTGGAGGTCAACTCTTTTCCCAAGCACGAGATCCCCCCAGGCGTTGAGGAATCCTCCGTCCCAGAAAAGGGAAAGGCGTTCAAGCTCCACTTCTTCCCCCTTCATCGTGCCCACCAGAGAGAGATCCCGACCCCCAAAGGGCCCAAAGGTCCAGAAAGGTGCAGAGAGGGAAAAAGATACAGAGCGTTCCTTGCCCCAATCGAAGGCAACCTTCCCCTGGAGGAGGAGCCGAACCTCCTTTCCCTCCCAAAGGGAATGAAGGGGGTAATTTTCAAAAACACCCTCCCCCCTGACCCCTGAAGAATCCCGCGTCAGGCTTCCCAAAAACTTTCCCTCTCCCTGGACAAGGCAGAGATTGCGAAGGGAAACAGTACCTCTCGTAAGCATGACTTCTCCGGAAGCAATACGTCCGAAATCTATCCCCTGCACGCAGAGGTGCCCGTCAGCCAAGGAGAGAGAGAGCTTGAAGCCTTCCCCTTCCCTTTCGAGGGCAAAACTCCCGGAAAAGGCACCTGAGAGCGGTACGTCTTCCCTTCCCATAATCTCCTCAAGGGGGATATCGAAAACTTTTCCAAAGACACGGAGCTTCCCCTCCTTGTACTCACCGGATACTGTCACCCGTCCACCGAGGAACACTCCTTCGCCGGAAAATGCAACCCCCTTACCGTTAAGATGCGCCCGAAACTCTTCCCCTTCGAACTCCCAATCACCGATTCTCCCCCGAAGCCTCCGGAGCTCCATCTCTCCCTGAAGTGTCTCCCCCGCTCCCTTGAGTTCTCCCTCAAGAGTAAAAGAAATGTCCTGCTCGGGTACATCCACCGAAAAATCGGTGAACTTCACCGTAACGTTGTTCCGGAAGAAGCCCTCAAGCTTTCCAGAAACGTGGATTCCCTGCCACCTCGAGCGAGGGTGCAGAGCAAGGAGAAAGGAAAGGGCATTGAGGTCCACCACGAGATGTCCTGAAAGCTCCCCGCTTTGGAAATCCCCTTCAAAGGTAGGAAGGGCAAGATGTCCCGAAAGCGCAAGGGGAAATTCCATCCCAAGGGCATGGACCACTCCTGAAAGGGAAAGCAACGCGTCCTCACCGAAAGCGCACTCCCCGGAAAATCGCACCCCTCTTCCCTCGACGAGAAACGGGGAAATTCGAAAGGCTTTTCCCGTGCGGGAGAAGACTCCACTGCAGTGCATTCCCCCAAAGTCCCCGGAGAAACTCCCGTCCCGCAGTGAGAACATCCCCCGGAAAGGCGAGGCACGGTACATTCCCGAAAAGGAGACCGTATCCCCCTGAATGTTCCCCCGGAGAGAGAAAAAGGAGGAAGCTACACCGAAGGAGAAATGTGCTCCGCTTTTTTCAAACCATCCATCCCACACGAGGTCACGCATTCCCACGAAACGACCCCTCTGTACCCTGAGGGAGAAGGGAGGGAGGGACTCAAAGGAGAAAAAAGAGGGGAACTCGGAGAAGGAAAACTCTCCGTCCACAACAGTAAGAGAAACCCCTTTTGTCCAGCTCAGGCGGGCAAGAAGATACGGTGCCCGGAGCAAGAATCCCCTGCCTTGAATGGAAACCCCTTCAAGTGAAAACCCCAGAAAAAGTGGGGTAACCTTCCGTGCGGCAACGGTAAGACCGTAACGGGTTTTCAATTCCTCCATAACCTTTTGCACGAAGTACCTTCCTCCCCAAAGAAGGGAGAGGAAGAGTACAAAAGCTATCCCAAGACTCCAGAAAATTCTTCTCTTTCTCAATTCACCCATACTTTCGTCGAGGCACTTCCCTCAAGGACAAAGGGAAGGAACACATGGGTCTTGAGGTAGGCATTCTTCTGGGAGAAATCGCTTCGAGCCCCGACTTCAAGGTTGACGCCGTCGCTGCGGAAGGTATCGAGCTTCTCTTCAACGTACTCCTCAAAACTCGGAGCAAAAGAGCTCCCCTCTGTTTCCTCCCCTCCACCACCCTTCCCTCGCACCGTAACCTCTGCCTCACCAGGGACAAAATCAGGTGGAAGGGTAAAGCTCAAAGAGACATCCCGTATTCCCTGACGGTACAGAAAAATGGTGACCTTCCCTTCGACCCTTTCGCCTCGCCTTACAATTCTTGGGAACTCGCAGGAAACAATCCACCCCCGTTGCATCTCAGGGAACACCTCAATGCCGATCTCTACTCTCTGAACCCCAAGGGGACGGTACGGGTTTTTAAGGAGCGACTCAAAGATTTTCTGAAGGGTACCCGCGGTAAAGGTAGCAATATCCGGTTCACTCACCCAGAAGAATTCCTCTTCCACAAGCGTTCCATCGCCTTCAAGTCGGAACTTCACGTCCACACTTCCTGGGGATTGACGGTCGATGGTTCGGTCAATGGCATCAAGCACAAGCTCAGGTAGGAAATCCACAAGAATATCCTCTTCCCGCACCACCGAGAAGCGGAACTCTCGCTTCGTAACCCCCTCTTTCACCTGGACCATGACCTCCGTGGTTTCGGGAAAAACACCAAATCGCCCCGCTATGCCTACGCCCCGATCCTCCTCCACCGTACCCACAATCTCAAGAGGCGTGCCAACCTTGAAGGGGAACTCGTTGCCCTTGAGGCTGAAGTTCACGTACACGGAAGAAAGAAAGTACTGGGCTCTCCCCCGGTGGAGGAAAGGATGTCCTAAGGCGAGGAAACGATCCCCTTCCCGAAGGGTCAAAGTGCCAATGCTCACCACCTCAGCATCGCCAGTGACAAGCTGCACACCAATTGCACTCCCTGGCTCAAGAGAAACGCCCTTTTCCTTTCCTTCACCAGAGAAGAGTTGAGGAAAGGACAGAATCCTTCTGAGATCGTACTTTTTGCCAAACTTTTGACACAGGCGCTCCCACGCCCTCCGACCAAACCCAAAGCAAAAAACCACGGATTTCTCTTTCCCTTCAAGAGGAGCAAGGATTTCCTCCTCTTCCCACATCTTGAGCATGGCCTCAATCGGTGTTACCACCCCCACCAGGTGGTCCTGGGTTTCGAAGCTGTGGGAAAGAGCTCCCGCAACTCGCCCCCGGACGTAAACAGGACTCCCGCTCATCCCCGCAAGAATGCCCCCGAGGCTTCGGATTTTTTCGTCGGTTACAAGAACCACAAAGTAGCTGTCGGTGATGTCTTTTGCCCGAACCACGTCGATGATTTCCAGGGAGAACTCTTCCACCTGAGTTCCGTAGAGGACGGTTTTTCCCACCGCCTTCATGCCTTTGCGAAGCGCAGAAAAAGGGAAATAGGGGATTTCTCCACCCAGGACCCAGGGAGAGAGGAAAAGGAAAAGACTCACTACCCCAAAAAGAAGGACGGCCTTACGCCACCACAAAAGTTACGCATTCCTCCCTTTAGTGTAGAGGAAACCATTTCGGAGGAACTTCAAATAGTCAAGAACCTTCCCCGCTCCAAGAGCTACGCAGGATATGGGATCATCGGCAACATAGACCGGGGTCCCCAGGGCTTTCGAGAGCATTTCATCGATGCCCCGCAGGAGTGATCCTCCACCCGTCAGGCAAATTCCCTTCTCGCCGATATCGGCAGCAAGTTCTGGGGGCGTATGCTCAAGAACCATTCGCGCTGCTTCCACAATGGACGCAAGGGGCTCGGTGAGACACTTGTACACCTCAGAAGCGGTGAGGAGAATTTCCTTTGGAAGCCCCGAGACGAGATCCCTCCCCTTGACCCGAATCGCTTTATCCTCCGGAGGAGGAACAGCCCAACCAATTTCGATTTTGATTACTTCTGCGGTCTTCTCACCGACAAGGAGGTTGAACTTCTTGCGGAGGTGACGCATGATGGCTTCGTCCATTTTGTCCCCTGCTACTCGTACAGATTGACTCACCACAATGCCACCAAGGGAGAGTACCGCAATGTCTGTTGTGCCTCCACCAATATCGATGACCATACTCCCTGAAGGTTCGGTAATATCAAGGCCAGCCCCCAGGGCAGCCGCCATTGGCTCTTCAATGAGATAGGCCCTTCGAGCCCCTGCATGGTACGCCGCTTCAAGAACAGCCCGTTTCTCGACCTCTGTTCCCCCAGAGGGCACGCAAATAACCACATCGGGCTTGAAAAGGCTTCTCCCACACACCCGCTGAATGAAATAGGTGAGCATTTTTCGAGTAATTTCGTAGTTGCTGATGACGCCATCTCGCAGCGGACGGTGGGCTACAATGTGCTCAGGAGTTTTTCCAATCATCTCCCAGGCTTCTTTTCCAACGGCGAGAATCTGATTCGAGTCCTTAGCGATTGCCACCACCGAAGGCTCGTTGAGCACAATTCCACGTCCGTGGAGGTAAATGAGGGTTGTCGCCGTCCCAAGGTCAATGCCCAATCGTTTGTTCCACATGTGAATTCCTCCCACTACCCGCGTACCCGCTCAATAGATGCCCCAAGAGACCGAAGCTTCACCTCAAGGTCCTCATACCCTCGGTCGATGTGGTGTACACTGTACACCTCAGTCGCACCTTCTGCGGCAAGACCCGCAAGGACAAGGGCTGCACCTGCCCGAAGGTCTGTGGCCGTAACCTGGGCTCCGGTGAGCTTCTCCACTCCCACGACTACGGCACTTCGTCCTTCAACCTGAACCTTTGCCCCCATCCGCTCAAGCTCCCCCACGTGGGCAAAGCGACTCTCAAAAACAGTCTCAGTTATGACGCTTACTCCATCGGCAAGGCAGAGCAAAGACATGAACTGAGCCTGCATATCCGTTGGAAAACCGGGATAGGGCATAGTCTTAATGTTTGCCGGCTTTGGCCTACCAGACATGGTCACGCGAACCGCATCCTCGGCCACTTTCTCAACCCCTGCACCAATTTCCTCAAGCTTCGTGAGCACGGACCGAAGGAGCGACGTCTCAACCCCCTGCACCACCACATCACCCCGAGTGATGGCGGCGGCCACACAGAACGTACCTGCTTCTATACGGTCGTTCATGATGGTGTGCTCGCATCCTTTAAGGTCTCTCCGCCCCCGCACAACAATGGTATCGGTTCCTGCCCCCTCTACGGAAGCCCCCATAAGGGTGAGAAAGCGTGCGAGATCCACAACCTCTGGTTCCCGAGCAGCATTGGCAATAATGGTCTCATCCTCAATGGTTGCCGCAAGCATCATGACGTTTTCTGTCGCACCGACGCTTGGAAAGTCAAAGTACACTTCGCCACCGTGGAGCTTTTCCGCCCAAGCCTCAACGTACCCGGAACGCATGGAAACGTGAACCCCAAGGTGGGCGAATCCCTTGAGGTGGAGATCAATCGGTCGAGAACCAATGGCACATCCTCCAGGGAGCGGAACCTGAGCCCTTCCAAGGCGGGAAATGAGAGGCCCTGTGACGAGAAAGGAAGCCCTCATCTTCCTGATGAGCTCATACGGTGGTTCGAATCCTGAAAGGGCTGCGGGGAAGATACGGTACGAATGTCGCCCAACTCGCTCGACTTTTGCCCCCAGGCTCTCAAGGACCATGACCATCGTCTGTACATCCAGAAGATCCGGGGCATTGTGGATAACCGAGGGCTCCTCACTCAAAAGCGCAGCGGCAAGAATGGGCAAAGCTGCGTTTTTCGATCCTCCAACGGTGACACTTCCCGAAAGAGGTCGCATTCCCAGAATTCGAAAGCATTCTTTTACCTCGCCCTGGTCTTTCAGCTCTTCCATACCACGCTAATTATACTCAATCTCCGTTCTCCTCGCTATCACCTTTACTCCCCCGGACCTTCGAAACAGTACCCGAAAAGGAGAACTCCACCTTTCCTTCTTCGGAGAGCACAAGCGTAGCGGAGAACTTCTTCCCCTTCCGAGAACGGAAACCCGAAATTTTGCCTGTCTTCCCGGTTGCCAGAAGTTTCTGCACCTGCTGACGGGAAATCTTCTTTCCCGAGATGACCTTCCATACCGTAAAGGGACATCCCTCTCTCCAGCGGGAACAGTTGAAAGCCTTCTTGTTCTCGTACACCGGAGCTCCACAGAGGGGACACATTCCGACAGGCTCTCCCAAACCCATCATCCGGCTTTTGGCCCCTCGAACATCCTCAGAGGCCTGGGCCTTTACCTTCTCCACTATTTCACGCGTGAGCTTTTTTATGTCCTCCATGAAGAGTTCTCGAGTGAACTGTCCTCTCTCAATGAGGTTGAGTTTCTTCTCCCACTCTCCGGTGAGCTGTGGGGAGGCAAGCTCCGGTATGGGAATGCTCTCCACAAGGCGGATGAGTTCCATGCCCTTAGAGGTGGGAATGAGGGTCTTTCCTTCGCGTTCCACGTACCCAACTTCAATGAGACGTTCAATAATGGCTGCTCGGGTAGCCGGTGTTCCAATGCCGCTTTCCTTGAGAACTTCCCGGAGTTCCTCGTCCTCTACGAAGCGCCCCGCTCCCTCCATAGCCGCAAGGAGCGTCGCCTCGGTGTACCTTGGGGGAGCCTTCGTCTCCTTCTCCTCGCTCCAAACCTCCGCCACATCCACCATTTCTCCCCGAGGAACAACGGGAAGGAACTCTTCTTCCTCTCGGGGATAGAGGACCCGCCATCCCGCCTCAACAAGAATCTTAGCCTTGCTCACGAATTTTTCTCCCGAAACCTCAGTCGTAATCGCCCGGTGCATCCAGGAAGCTGGAGGGTAGAAAACAGCGAGGAAACGACGTACCACGAGGTCCATAACCTTTCTCTCGCTCTCTCTCAGCGCTTCCCAGCGAATTTCTTCACCCGTGGGGATGATGGCGTGGTGGTCAGTAACTTTACTTCGGTCAAAAACCCGTTTATCCTTCAGTGCCTCCCTTGGAGAAAGGCCCTTCGTAAATTCCCCAAAGCCACAGCGAGAGAGCATGGCGATGCTCTTCTCCACCTGCCCGAGGAGGTCCTCCGAAAGGTAACGAGAATCGGTACGGGGGTAAGTAATGAGCTTGTAGTGCTCGTAGAGGCGCTGGGCGATGTCAAGGGTCTGCTGCGCTGAGTACCCAAAGAGCTTATTTGCATC
>JACIZN010000039.1 GCA_014359405.1 Candidatus Caldatribacterium sp. | reverse complement strand
CTTTGACTTCCTTGTTCCCATGACGTACAGCTCGCGGCCGGCAGAGTTCGAAGGACTCCTCATCTGGGTTCGAACATTTCTCCGAGATACCCCTTTCTGCGCTGGTATCTGGTGTGCGGGGATGGAGAAAGAAAAGGTTCTTGAGGAAATCGCCCGGGCCCGAAAGCATACCCCCGGTGGGGTAGTTCTTTTTGCCCTGCCGTACCTTTCTGAAGACCTTCTTGGTAGCGTTTTTGGGGAATTCCTTTCCTCTCCCTCAAAGGAGGGCTTCCCGAATCTTCTCGCCCTGCCCCTTTCTCCTCAGGAGTTCCTTAACAAGCGGCGGACTATAGTAGCCAGGCGCACAGAGTTACCTGTAACCGTTGACGGATTCCTCGAGGACCTGTGGCGGAATGCCGAATGGCAGGGGGATTTCGTATCCATCCTTGGGGAGAAAGTAAAAAGAGGAACTCAAGTTGCTTGCCTCTACGACCAGGATAACCTCTACGTTGCATACCTCCTTGAAGGTCCCTTTGCCCCCGGCCGCGTAACTGCCCAGGACGGTCCTGTGTTCTACGACGATTCGGTGGAGCTCTTTCTCGACCCCTGGATGAGCCGAAGCTTCTTTTTCCAGTTCGTTACCAATTCCCTTGGCACCCAGTACGATGGCTCTTCCCTCCTTGGGGCTCGCTTCGGAGGTTTTTGGAAGGTTGGGGTGGGGGAGGGGAACGGAAAAACCGTGGTGGAAATGGCCATTCCTTTTGCCACCCTTTCCCGGGGAACGCCTAAAGAAGGCGAAACGTGGGGTGTGAATTTCTGTCGGAATAACGTCACAGAGGGAGAATTCTCCACCTGGAGTCCGATGCCAGGGGTATACGGTGCCTCGTTCTTCTTCGGGACTCTTGAGTTCAGGCCCTAAGAAACACCTATAGGGGAGCCGCCTCTCTGCGGGAAGGCAGCCCCCCTATAGGTGCAAGGAGGGGATTTTCGCTCGTTGGAAATCTTTTTCCAAACTCCAGGAGGTATTATATTGGGTTTTCTCATCCTGTCAAGGGGTCGAACAGGAATTTTTTAAAAAATTTTTGAAACACCTCCGAGGCAAAGAGCAACAACCGGCAAGAAGCGAAGTAACGGAGCAACCCCGGACCCTGGAAAAAAGGATTGTTGCGGCCCTCAAGGCTTAGAGTTTGGAAGCCGATGCCGATGTATTGGAGGGCAGAGCAAAGGGAATCTCTTGACAGGACTCCGAGAGGATGATACCCTATTCCTGGTAAGGTGGTAAGACCACAAGACCATGCGACCGATCAACCGAGTGAAACTCACAGAAAGCATCATAGAGGCGATTGTCGAGTACGCCTCCTCGAGCAACCTGAAGGTGGGGGACCGACTCCCCTCAGAGAGAGAACTGGCAAGTGCTCTACGGGTCAGTCGCCCTCTCCTCAGAGAGGCCCTGAGAAAAATGGAGAGCCTGAACCTCGTTGAGGTCCTGCCCGGAAGGGGCATATTCATCAAGACACCCCTCAAGAACAACATGTCCTACCTGGTCCTCCACATCGATGGGGAGAAGAAGAAAACCTTGGAAGTTCTCAAAATCAGGAGGGCCCTTGAGAAATTGGCAGTGGATGAAGCCCTGCGGAACATCACTGAGAAGGAAGTTGAGGAGCTGGAGAAGAGGCTCAATCTCCTCGAGGAGAAACAGCGGCGGGGCGAGGACAGTCGAGAGGAGAACTGGGCATTCCACGAGGTCATTTACCGCCTGGCCAACAACGAGCTTCTGTCCAGTATCCTCGAAGGGCTCAAGGAATTCCATCTCTTCTTCGAAGACCCTTGCACCTGCCCCTCTTTTGCCGAGAGAACTTTCTTCTTCCATCGGGAGCTCTTCCAATGCATAGCCCGGAGAGACCCTGAGAAAGCTCATGCCTTGATAGACAAGCTCCTCGATATGGTGGAGAACGAGGTGAAAAGGAGCACGTAGAACGAAAGACCGAATGGGGGAGGGAGCCTATGTCTCAGGCGTTTGTAGTCGACACGAGGAAGAGTAAGTACGCTCGGTTGCAACCTGTGGCCGTTAACTCTGTGCGTTTCACCGAAGGGGGGTTCTTTACCGACCGATTGCGACTCATGGGTGAGGTCACCCTCCCCTTGCAGTACCAGATTATGGAAGAGACGGGGAGAATGGATAACTTCAGAATTGCTGCGGGGAAACTCTCTGGGGAATTCACGGGTTTCTGCTTCAACGATACCGATGTGTACAAGTGGATTGAAGCAGTGTCGTACTTTCTCGCTACCACCAAGAATGGAGAACTCGAAAAGCTCGTTGACAAAGTCATCGAAGAGGTGAAACTTGCCCAGGACGAAGATGGGTACCTCGACACCTATTTCACCTTTTCTCGAAAGCCAGACCGCTTCACCAACCTCAAGGACATGCATGAGCTCTACTGCGCCGGGCATCTCTTCCAGGCTGCCATTGCCCACCACAGAGTTACGGGGAAAGAAAGCCTCCTCGAAGTGGCCATCCGCTTTGCTGACCACATCGCCAGTGTGTTTGGGCCCCGGAGGAAGAAAGGAGTTCCCGGACACCCCGAGGTGGAAATGGCCCTTGTGGAGCTCTACCGGGAAACGGGTGACCGAAAGTACTTAGAGCTTGCGAAGTTCTTCATAGATGAGAGGGGAAAGGGCCTGGTCGGTGGTGATACATACCACATCGACCACAAACCGTTCAGGGAATTGGACGAAATTGTGGGTCACGCGGTGCGGTCGCTGTACCTCACCTGTGGTGCTACGGACCTCTACATGGAGACGGGAGACAAGGCCCTATGGAGTGCCTTGGAGAGGCTCTGGAATGACCTCGTCAACCGGAAAATGTACGTGACCGGGGGAGCAGGAGCAAGGCATGAGGGGGAGGCTTTCGGGGATCCTTACGAGCTTCCCAATGAGACTGCTTACGCGGAGACTTGTGCAGCCATCGCCAACTTCATGTGGAACTACCGGATGTTCCTTGCTTCCGGAGAGGGAAGATTCGTCGACCTCATGGAGCTCGCACTCTACAACGGAATCCTCTCGGGAATCTCCATAGATGGGAAGGAGTACTTCTACGTGAACCCTCTGGCAGACCGAGGCAGCCACCGAAGGCAGAGGTGGTTTGCCTGTGCCTGTTGTCCGCCGAATTTGGCAAGGACTATTACCGCTCTTCCCGGGTACCTCTACGCGGTTTCTCCCGAAGGCGTGTGGGTCAACCTGTACGCGAGCAACATCGCCGAAATCGAGGTCAATGGTTCCCTGGTACGGATTGTGGAGCGGACGGAATACCCCTGGAAAGGACTGATAGAGTTTGCCATTTCTGGGAATTCTACTTTCTCCCTTTTCCTGAGGAAACCAGGATGGTGCAAAGAGTTCTCCCTGAAGGTGAACGGTGAGAGGATCGAGGTTCCTCTCGAGAAGGGATATCTCGTTGTGCGCCGAGAGTGGCGCGAGGGTGATACGGTAACCTTGGAACTTGGGATGCAACCGGAATTCCTTGAGAGCCACCCATACGTGAGCGAGAACATTGGAAAGGTTGCCATCCGTAGGGGACCCATTGTGTACTGTGTGGAAGGAGAGGACAACCCAGGAGTAGACATCTGGAATTTGGAAGTCCTCAAGGATGAAGCTTTGCAAGAGGAGTACAAGGATATCCTTGGGGGCATCGTAATTATCAAAGGGAAAGGCTATGTCAACAATCCGAGCTCCTGGAAGAGCCTCTACCTTCCGGTCCAAGAAGCCGCTCGCCTGAAAAAAGAAGTGGGATTCGCCGCAATTCCCTACTACGCCTGGGCGAACCGAACTCCAGGTCCCATGGCGGTTTGGGTATGGGGGAGATGATTTTCCTTTGGGAAGAGATGGTAGGACGGCAAGACTGGGATTGGAGGTGGGAAGAGGGAAAAAGCCGGCGTGGAAAGGCAGGTTTTTTGGAGTTCGTGGTGCTCAGTGGCGAGAAAAAATCTATAACTGAGGGGGGTAGGCAGAATGAGGAGGACGTTTGCGGTTGGTTTGCTGGTTGCGGTTCTCTTGTTGGTGGTGGGTGTCGGTGCGTTTGCAGAGGTTACCCTGACCTTCCAGAGCTACTCTAACCCCAATGAGCAAGTGGCACAGTTCATCCAGAATGTCCTGATTCCAGAGCTCAAGAAGGCTCATCCTGAAGTGGATGTGAAGTACGTGTACATTCCCTTTGCTGAGTACATGTCCACCATTCTCCAGCAAGCTGTCTCCAATACCCTACCGGACCTTGTGTACCTCGATAACCCCTGGGTGCCCCAGCTCATCGAAGCAGGAGTTTTCCAAAAGATTACCGACAACGTGATGCGTGACCTGGGTAAAGACTTCTGGATGGATTTCTTCCCTGGCCATCGCCTCTTAACGAGCAAAGACGAGGAAATCTACGCCCTACAGGTGCACACAAATAACCTGGCCATTTTCTACCGCGAAGGTTTTCTGAAACAGGCAGGTATTGGAGAGCCACCGAAGACCTGGGATGAATTCCAAGATGCGGCCAAGAAAATCAAAGAAAGCCTCGGCATATACGGTCTCATGTTCTACGCAGGAGCAGATGAAGCCGGTACCTGGCAGTTTGAGCCCTTCCTGTGGAGTAACGGAGGGAGTCTCTTAGAGCTTGACCAGCCCGAGGCAATAGAAGCGCTTGAGTTCGTAACCGGTCTGGTTAAGAATGGATATGCTCCTCGGGATGTCGTTGGTCTCAAGGATCAGGGTGACGTGACCATATGGTTCATGAACGGTCAAGCGGCAATGATGATTAACGGGAACTGGGAATTCGGCTGGCATCTCCTGCCCGATGTGTTGCAGAAATTGGGCGATGTGAAGGTAGCTCCTTTCCCAGTCCCGGAGGCAGGTATGCGTTCTGCAGTTCTGCCTTTTGGTGGAGAGTGTGTGGGCGTCACCACCTCAGATAGCGAAAAGGCAAAGTACGCTTGGGAGCTCATTCGAATCTGGTTCGCGGAAAGACTTGACGAGTACTATGAAAAGTGGACAGGGCACATTCCGACTCTTGCTTCGTACGCGGCAAAGATTGCAGAAAAGCGCCCTGAGTTTGAGATTTTTATCAAGCAGGCTGCGTACACTCTGCCGAGGCCCCCAATGGGAGGAATGGACAAGTACCCCGATGTGTCGAATGAGCTCGCCTTAGCTCTTCAGAAAGCTCTGACCGAAGCGCAAACACCTGAGGCAGCCTTTAAGGAAGCAGCCAGCAACATCAGGAACCTCTTTACCCCCGAGGCCTACGAGGAGAACAAGGCCACTGCGCGGAAGATTCTGGAAGAGGTCTTGGCAAGGACGAAGGCCCAGTGAGCCGCAGGGCGGGGAGGGAAGACTCCCTCCCCGCCGAATGATTTTGGGAGGGAAAAAAGAGTGAAAATACCTAAGGTTACTCTCTTTCTTTTCTTGCTCCCCTCTCTTGCCTTAATTTTCATCTTTGGTCTCTACCCGGTTGTCTACAACGTGTTTTTGAGCTTGAAAGATGTCAACCTGATTACTTACATTCGCGGGACTTCAAAAGATGTGGGTTCCTTGAACTACAGGGCAATCCTTGGTGATTCTCTTTTTTGGAGAGCCCTTTACAATACCATTGTGTTTACTCTCCTTTCCATTGTGCTCCAGATGGTGGTTGGGTTCCTGCTTGCTCTTCTTTTCTACTACGAGTTTCCTCTCAAAGGCTTTTTGCAGGCTTTGGTGATGGTTCCCTGGGTCATGCCCATCATGGTTTCTGGGTCTTTTTTCCGCTGGTTCCTCAACGATAACGGCTTTCTCAACAATCTCCTTGCCACCTTTGGTTGGATTACGGAACCCGTACGCTGGATAACCTTGGAAAGAGTGGTTATCTATTCCCTGACGGCGGTCAACGTATGGCTGGGTATTCCTTTCAACTTTATTCTCCTCTACACCGGTATGCAGCAAATTCCTGAAGAGCTCTACGAGAGCGCCGATATAGATGGCGCTGCAGGGTGGCAGAAGGTTCTCTACATCGCCCTTCCCATGCTCAAGCCAGTGCTTGTGGCCACGTTCGTTCTGGGTTGCATTCTGACTTTCAAAGTTTTTGACCTTGTGTGGATTGTCACCAGAGGAGGTCCGGGAGGGGCATCACACCTTTTGAGTACCCTCTCCTACTCCCTTGCTTTCGATAGATTCCAGTTCGGGAAGTCTGCAGCGGTTCTCGTGCTCATGCAGATCATCGTCATCCTTTTCGTTGGATTCTCCACCCGCATTCGACTCGAAGAGAGGTGAAAAAACCTTGCGGAAGCATCGGGGATGGAAATGGAGTGCCTTGGTCGCCCTGGTGGTCGCCTTAGTGATTTCCCCTCTCTACTTCATTGCCATAGGGGGCTTCATGTCCACTGAGGAGATTTTCCACAAACCTCCGTACCTCTTTCCCCCACGCCCGAGTCTTGCCTACTATCGGGAAGCTATTTTGACCCTTTCCCCCTACATCAAGAATAGCTTCATCATTGCCTTTGGAACTCTTCTTCTGACACTCCTTGTTGCCCTGCCTGCTCCCTTTGTCCTGACGAAGTTCAGATTTTCCCTGAAGGGTCCGGTGGATTTTCTCTTCGCCCTGGTCCAGATGTTGCCCTACACCGCCGTGATTGTTCCTCTCTTTCTCATGTTCACGAAGTTGAAGCTCATCGATTCTCACCTTGGGGTCATGCTGGCACTTTCGGTTTTCCTTGTCCCCTTTGCCGTAATCATTCTCCGCTCGTACATGATTTCCGTTCCTTCGGGATTGATCGAAGCAGCACTCATAGACGGTGCAGGGTATTTCAAAATATTCACAAGCATCGTTTTGCCGCTCTCTGCTCCAGGGATTGCCTCGGTTGCCATACTCGTTTTCCTTCTGGCCTGGGGCAGCTTCATCGTTCCCCTTGCCTTCATAAAGGCGGAGAGCATGCGTCCCCTCAGCATAGGCCTTTATGTTTTCATCGGCCAGTACGGTGTGGAGTGGAATAAGCTCATGGCCGGGAGCATGATTTACACCATTCCCCCGCTCGTGGTGGCGCTTTTGGCGGGGAAATCCATCGTTGCGGGACTTACCGCCGGGGCCTTCAAGGAGTGAGAATATTCTTACGATTCTTTTTCGTCCCAATCCCACGAGCAACCATAATCTCTCAAGAGCTTTTCCAGTTCGGTTCGTTGTTCTGCCAGCTTCCCTGTGGGGTCATCAATTTCCAGCAAAACGGATGCATCAAGGTTTGCCAGTTGCTTGGCAACCACCAGCAACGGATAAATCAGCTTCGTGCTGGTGTGTACTCTCAGCCTGATGGGTTTGGTCGGGGGCTCGGGTGGTGGCGATGGGGGCAACTCAGGCGAAATCAAAACCGCTCGGCTATCCCGCAGTACTTCATCAGGTACTTCTTCGCCCACGTACACCCTTTCACCCACTTTCAACCCGAACTGACCTTTTGCCACACCCTCTTTGATGGTTTGAGCAACAACTTGCTGCGGTTGTGTCAAGAGCGGTTGTCCTGGAGTACCCGTGAATAGGTTCATCGCTTGCGCGACGGGCACCTCTTTTTGCTGGTCAATCGACAGGACTTCCTTCAGGAACTCAGGCGCTACCCGGTCTGTGAGTTCACCCTTTTCCTTGAGCACCTGGGTGGCGAATTCGTCCAGTGTCCTTGCCCTAATAGCCTCAGGGCTACGGGAGGCGATTTTCTGAAACCCGCTTTCACCAGGCCGGTAAATGTCCTGATAGGCTTGCTTGATGAGTGTTTCAATCTCTGCCTCCTTGTCCTTCAACTGTTCTCGCACTTGGTCTTTGTCTTCGGCATCCAGTTCCTTGAAGGAGTGCGAGCGTTCCACTTCTTTGAGCGCCAGCCAACGACGAACGGCAGTCCGTAACGACGCCATCCGTGCTTGCTCAGGCACCAGAAATACCAGCATGTTTTTGTTGGTACGGATTCCATCTCCTGCCAGCTGCAGCGCCTTCTGCATCCATGCTGTCGCATCGTCCACTTCGGTTGGCAGGATAACCAGGGTCGGTTGGGCCCGGTCAGGCACAAGTTGTGGTTCAGCGGGTGCAACGATGACCTGAAAGCCCTCCACACCCCTGCCTGCCACCTTCTCCAGCCAATTTCTGATGCCTTCGTCCACCTGTTCCTCGGTGATCTCGTTTTCAAAGTCCAGGATAACCTTGTTCAAGTTGGGTTTGGCGGTGAACAGGTAACGACGGTCTCGATAGCGCAAATACCAGAGCCCCTCTCTCAATCGCCCCAGAACTTCCGATGCCATTGCCGGATTGATGTCGGGACGGAGCAGAGCGGTGCGGATTTCCTCTTCGGTTGCACCTACCTCTCGAGTTGCTGCAGAGATGCTGTAGAGGAAAGCACAGGCCGCTGCACCCTTGCCCAGCTCTTCGCGGGCATATTCACCGCCCAGCTGCCGTTCTATTTCCACCGCTCGCTGCAGGATGTCGCCCGTCACGATAGCGTCCATCCCGCTGTCCAAGAGTCGAATAACCTCACCGCGAATGTGCCTATCAGCAAGGTCAATGTGGTGGGGTTGAATCAGGAGTGCTGAGCCAGGCCTTTGGTTCCAGAGCCGGCGCAACACCAGCGCCAGAAGTCGCAGTGCTCCTCGTGTTCGTTGAAACTGCGGGTGCGGTCCCCATCGCTTGTAGAGGAGGTCCACGAGCTCGGGATGAAACGGATAGGCCTGCAGCATCCGCGCCCGATAATCGGGCGAACGCAATCGGTCAGGGAAGAAACGGGCGTACTCAGCGTAGTAATCCTGCATTGCTTCTGTTGCTTTGCGATGTTCCCGTTCATTCCCGACGCTCTGGAAGAGCCGACGACGCAAGACACCGAATACTTCATCTTGGGCAACAGGTGTCTCTATCAGTTCCACTCGCCCCAGGACCTTCTTGGCCTGCTGAAAGAGCCGTTCTGCTGCTGTCTGGTCGTCCATAGGTACTTCGAGCGACGACGCAGGTAGTGCTGCGATGAGCACGCTCCGTGGGACGGCACTAACGGCGGCTGTGAGCGCTCCAAAAAAGGTGGCTGTTTGCTCCATCAGGTTGCTATCACCTACTTTCACTGCCCTTGCCTTGACGAGGTATTCCAGCAGCTCGTCCACCAGGATGAGAACAGGTTGGTAGCGTTGCAAGAACTCTGTCAATCGTTCACTTCCTGGTGCTGTCCGCGTTTCATCGGCGTCGGCGAGCACTTCATAGCCTTCCTTGCTACCCAGCTGGTACGCCAGTTCACCCCAGAGGGTTCGGATAACAATGCCATCGGCACGTCGTTCTCGAACGTCTAAACCTCGTCCGTCTAAAACAGCAATGCGAATTCCTTTCGGCAGCTCCCGCAGGTTCAGCCGTTCCAGAATCGGTCGGATGGTTTCATGTTCGCTCACCGCTTCAGGATAACGGGCAAGGTGGTAGAGTGCCGTTATCGTGTGGGTTTTGCCGCCACCAAAGGGCGTCTCAAGCCGCAGAATCGGTGCGCCCCGTCCCATGCCTGCTAATCGCCCAATGACTCGCTCCAGGAGGTCCGAAAGTGCTCTCGTCATGTAGGTGCGGTTGAAGAAACGCTCAGGGTCGGTGTAGTCGCGGTCAGCACTACCTTGAACGACGTGGTGCAAGCTGATGGCAAAAAGCGATGGATCGGGGTCACGAGAGAAGACATCGGGATGGGGTTCGCAAACCTCCCACACCCGCTTTAAGCCTTTCACTGCCATCACGTTTTACCTCCCTCATCAAAACTCAAACTGCAATTGTCGCCCACTTTTCGCAAGCGTTGCCACCTGCCTCAATACGCTCCGCTTGCCCCCTAAGAGTTGCTCCAGCGCCCGTACTTCTTTCTCCAGCGTCCCATCCGGTTGGGCGTTCTCAATCTCCAAAAGTGCCTGTGCTGTCTGCCAGAAGGGATGCTGGTCACCCTGGATACCTGCCTGACGAAGAAACTCCGCAAGCATTTCCGTTTCGCCTTTCTGCCAGAAACCGAGCGCAATGTGCAGCCAGTCGATTTCGGGCAATTGGAGAGCTTGCCCATCCTGCAACGCCTTCTCCCAGTGGGTCCGGCAAAGTCGATCTTGCCATCGCTCGGCGAAAGTCGGTAGCGTCACCGTTTCACCATCCCGCACGATGAGCCGCTCCTGCTTGTGCAGAACGTCCAGTTCTACTCCAACGGATTTCGCCAGCTTGTTTGCCTCGTCAAAGTCCAAACTGTTCCCACCGTATGCCCATCGGTAGAGCACGTAAAAGCGGGTTGGCTCGTCCAGCCGGGCCAAACCCAACTGTTTCAATGCGAACGCCGTCACAATGGCGCGTACCTCATCCAGAAGGTCACTCACTGCAACCTCTCGCCCATCAGGGTACATCACCTTGCGGAATCGCCCGAAGACGCCGACCGAAGGACCAATGGCGGAGACGAAAAAGTCCGCCCCGCGAATGCCCGCCCTCCAGAACTCTTTGAGCTGCTCCGAAATAACCCGTTCTAACTCCGCCCGGACTTGCGCATACCAGCCGATACCGGCATTTTCAGGACGGCGCCGACACGCCATCAAGATGGTGCTTTTGATGGCACCCTTGCCTCGTTGATGCGTGGAGGCCTCCATTTCTGTGTGGACAGGGAAAGACACCGTCGGATACAGCCCTGCGTCCAGCAAACTTTGAATCAACCGTTCCCAAGCCGTTGTGGAGCGGTGGGTGAACATGACGACTGCCATCCCCTCGGGCTTGAGCACGCGGTGGATTTCGGCAAAAGATTGCTGCATCAGCCGCCCGTAGTGCGCCTCAGCGATTTGCTCGCCTTTCTTACCCCCGCCGAATCGGGCAGGGTTGACAACAGCTTCCTCGTCTTTGGGCGTCAGTTCTGTCTGAAACGCTTCAGGATACAAATCGCCCACCGTCCGGCGTAGCCAGACATAGAAAAAGTCCGAAAGGTCGGCGTACGGCACATTGTCGTGGTAAGGCGGGTCAATGACGACGGCATCAAAACTCCCCGCCTCAAAGGGCAACGATGCTGCTGAACCGAGATGGGCAAAGCCTGCCTGTGGGATGCGGGATTCGCGAGTAAGGTAATGAGCAACATAGCCTGATGCCTCATTCCAACTTCCCAATGCTGTGCCAACTGGCACGGTTTCCAAGTAGTCCCAGACCATGTGTAAGTGATGGCCAGCAAAAACGCTACGTCCGGTTTCCTTGCTGGCGTCCCAGCCACATAGGGTACTCAGCCCCCGATTTGCTAAAAAGTCCACACCGAACGCCAAATAAGTCGTGACGGCTTTGGCAAATTCGCGGTCTTCGGTGGCCTTGAGAATTTCCCGGTAGGCTTCCCGCACCCACTTGCCAAAGACGCACAGTGAAAGCAGCTGGCGGGGGTTGAAGAACTTGCCCCACTGTAGAAATCCGTAGCTCGCCTCAACGCTTTGCTGTTGTCCCGCACCAACCAACCGGGATGGCTCCTCAGGCACCCAAGGCAATCCGAAAGCGAAGGGCGACGGCGATTGCTTGAGTTCCTCCAGAGCCTCTTCGGCTTTTCGGAAAGCGTCAAGGTCGGCTTCGGTTGCCAGGCGGTAGTTGCGTCCCGTGCCTTTGCCCCGTGTGGTTACGACGGCGATGAGCCGATGTCCCATTCTTCCTGCCTGTGCCTCGGCTTTGACGTACTTGTCTTTTGCTGTCGTATTGCAGACCAAACAAAGAGCGTTTCCGCGCTGAACCGTTCCTCTTGACGGGTCAAAATCAATGGCAGTGCCTTCCGCAATAGCAAAGTCTACCTGCTTGCGTTCTCGGTCAGGCAACGGCATTAGGGCAACCTTTTTGTTGGCTTTGCGGGCGAGCCAGAACTGGCGAAAGAGCGGGATTTCGGCGCCGCAGGAAGGATTGGGGCAGCGAATGGTTCGGCTCCAGATATAGGCAATGGGCGTCTCACCGTTGACAGATGGGTAAAACGTTTCTAACTCCTTTCGTGCCCGCTTGAGCACCCAATCACCCCATTCCTTGACGGCGTTGACGAGCCGTTGTCCAAATTTTTGCGGAAACTCAATGGTAGCCTTCAGGATGAGATAGGCGACAGGGTTGTACTCAACGGCATGGGCTTCACAGCCTAAGCGCAGAGCTTCCAGTGGGATACTCCCGCCACCGGCGAAGGAATCCAGCACCTTCGGCGGTCGATCACCAAAAAGCCTTCGGATGAGTGCCCTTGCCTGCTCCAACAGGTGATGTCCTTGACGGTTGCCGTCATGGACTTCCCACTGGCAAAGATTTTTGACGAACTGCGAGTTGACATCCTCGTCTTCGGTGAGCAGTGCTCCCAAAACGGCAGCCCTTGCGACCACCAGTGGCCGTCTTGCCCACCAGACATGGAGTGTGGAGATGTGCCCGTGACGGATAGCTTTCTCCCGCCTTGCTTCTTCAGACAATTCCTGAATCGGCATCGCCATCTCTATCAGGAACCGTTTTGCCATCCAATCACCCCCTGTCACCTTTTGTGTTCGTTATCGCACACTTTCATTTTGAAACGGATTTACCAAGACGGTTTGATAACACGCTCACCTGGGACATAACGCCTGCCCCGCTTTTCGCCTACGGGTTCCAACCATCCGTTCAGAACCGACCAGCGGGAAATCCTCAGATACCTTCATGGCATCTATGTCCCTGGCAGGAAAAGACAGTTTTGTGCCCCGTTCCAAATACAAAATAGCGTCCAAAAGTTGCTGCACCTTAGGACTCCAATCCGTCTCAGAGACCCAAACCCTTTGCTCCTCAAGGGAGATTTCGTGGACGCAAAAGTTCAGTCGGAGGCAGACGTCGTCACTCAATCGCCATTGGGTCTGCCGGAATTGGTAACGCGATGGAACACCCATTACCGTTCCATCGTCTTCCGGTCCGACAGCGACGGTGCTACCATCGGCATTTCCCATCGCCACCAGCGCTTCCGCCAAATCCCACAGCACCTCCTTCACGGGTCGGGGTCTACTCAGCCTCGATGAGCGGTCATAGCAACTCTTTCGCTCCAGAAACTGTCCTTCATCCTGCTCCTTCAGCCAGTTCCAGGTGTTGGGGGCTGGCATTTCAAAACGCCTCCCTACCAAGTCCCGTGGCTTTCAACGCCAAGTACGCCCCCGTTTTGGACGACGACTCAAATTTGTGGACTTGTCCATTTACGTTTTGGACTCATCCACAATTGTGGACGGGACATAAAAGATGCCCCTTCGTTGACCTCTGCGTAAGAGTACGCCTTTTTGAACGAGTTTTGCAAGCAAATTGCGGGCTTGGGGCGACGAAATCTGGCACAGTTCAGCCACTTCTCGCCGGGTGATACGCCCGTATTTCTGCACATACTGCAACACCATTTGCTCCTGCTGTAACGGCTCAAAACCACGTCGGTGAACATAAGCGGATGGGATGCCCAGTCGGCGGTAGGTATTGGCTGAGAGGTGATAGGTGCGTCCCTTACGCTCACCCCGTCCTTCCACCAATCCCGCTTCCACCAATCGTTCCAGTACGGCACGAGCATCAGGTTCAGGCTTTTGCAGGAGTTGGGACGCTTGGACAACCGTGATGCTCCGTTCCTGCCAAAGGGCGTTGAGAAGGAGCAATCCATCTAACCCCAAAGGTCGTCCCGCTTGATTTTCTTCCACCACTAACCGCACGAATGCCAAATTTGCCTGTCCACCAGGGAGCACGAGGACAACATCTGTCGGAGTGCTTCGCTCGTAGGAAGGAGCAGGTCGCCCATTACGGAGTTGCTCTGTGAAGATGATGTCAATGCCTCGTCCTGTGCGCTCCACCACGCCCGCCCGCTTAAAGGCGTCTGCCAGTAGGGGATTACGGGGACGGGGTGGAGTGACAAGGATGTTGCCCAGATGCACCCCTTCGGGAAACCCGCCTGGGTTGCTGATTTCAATGTGGTCGTCATACCACTGGATATGCACGGCTCCCGCGCGGGCATAGTCACGATGGATAAGGGCGTTGGCGACAGCTTCCCGAAAGGCCCGCTCAGAGTATTCGGGCACACCGACCCGTAAAAGCCCCACCATGACCTCTTCCTCACGGTGGCGGGAGCGGAATCGTTGGAGCACTTCTTCCATTACACGCAGCAAAGGGTAGTGGAAAAACTCATTCACTTCCACTTGTTGCCCTCGCAGTACTTGGAAGGCAACTTCGTGGGTGGGCAGAAAGCGGCGCAACGAAGTTTCTTTGCCGAAAAGCAAAAGCCCTAACACTCGGATATGGGTGACAGCGTGGTTGGCTTCCACAGCACCTAAGGCTTTCGCCAGTTCCTCATCGGAGAGTTCCAGAAGGGTTTCATCGCCTTGCCCTCGGCTTTCCCGAATAAAACGGCGGAAACGTTCAAATTCCAACGGGTCCAAATCGTCCCAAGCCGCGTCTTTCACAACAACGGCGGAGTAATCCAGGAGCCCTCGCGTCGCCTGTAGGGATTGCATATCGTGGAAATGCATTGGAAGACATTCGGGCTTACCCCGCCCACCGATGGCACGCCGCAAATAGACACCATTGGCTGTGCCTACAGGTAGGCTAACAGGTAGGACTTCAATGACGATGATTTCCACGTCCTCTGGCTGCAATAGCACGACATGTACTTGAACCGGTAAGGACGGACGGGTACGGTTGGCAATAAGAGCCTGGAGGCGAACAGGGTCGGTTGTTGTTTCATGACGGGGACGAGCTCCAGTGAGTTGCCCATCGTCTTCTACGCCGATGAGAATGTAGCCACTCTGGCGACCAGGACGGTTTGCCATGCATACAACCGCCTGGACGATTTCATCGTCCGATAGTTGCCGCTGTCTTTCGCTCTTGAATTCCACATCCATGCTTTCGCCCTGCTGGATGAGTTGCCGAAGCCGTTCGGGACTCATGACGCCGCCTCCCTCCAGCCGTCTAAGATTACTTTGATGATACCTGTAATAGGTTGGGCCTTTAAGCGAACAAACGGGTTTTGAACGATGTACAACTTTGGCTCCGTCAGCGCATTCTCCACGATGTAGAGCCAGTAGGCATCTTGCTAGCGCTCGGCCATCTGCCACTCATG
>JACIZN010000038.1:6213-15745 GCA_014359405.1 Candidatus Caldatribacterium sp. | reverse complement strand
CGTACCTTTCATCACACCGGAGCACTTTCAAAAGATTTACTGGCCGACGCTTAAGCCAATCGTGGAAGAACTCTGGAAGCGGGGGCATCAGGTTCTTTTCTATGCCGAGGGGAATTGGGATTACCACCTCGAGACTTTCCGGGAGCTTCCACCAGGAAGCATTGTGTACCACGTCGACAAGGGGGACATTTTCAAGGTGCACCGTGTCCTTGGCGATCGCTTTGCAATAAGCGGGGGTCTACCCAATGACCTTCTTGCCCTTGGAACCCCTGAGGAGGTCCGGGTGTACTGTAAGCGCATTATCGATGAGGTCGCAAGAGATGGTGGGTACATTATGGATGCGGGAGCCATCATTCAGGATGATGCGAAAATCGAAAATGTGCGGGCTATGACCGAGTTCACCCGTGAGTACGGGCAGTACTGAAGGAGGGAGAAGTATGGGTCGTCCTGGTGTATGCATGACCTGGGAGGAGGCAAAGGTGTACTTTCCAGTCGTTCAAGGGAACGAGGACATCATTCGTGACATCTGGGAAAAAATCGAGTACTGGCCCTGGCTTTTCGTTTGGCACGTGCTCCTCTCCTTCTGAGGCGGTGGAGAATGTCGTCCTTTTGGCTTGCGGTTTCAACGAACACCTACCATGGTTTCTCGCTTGAGGAGGCGCTGGAGGGTATAGCGCGGGCCGGATTCCGGTGGGTGGAACTCTCCTGTGTCGTGGGCTGGACGGAGCACTTCCGGTGTGACCAGGCAAAAGAAGCGGATCTCGTTGCTCTTCGGAAAAAAATTGAATCCTTTGGTCTTTCTGTGGCGAGCCTGAGTGCACATTCGAACCTCGCCACAGAGGAGGGACGTGCGTATCTCTCTTCTGCTCTCTTCTGTGCTCAAGTTCTTGGAGCACAGGTGGTCAATACGGGAACGGTCGATCGGGAAAGCGATGTAGTGCTCCTTGAGAAAAACCTCGAGCTGCTCTCGAGGGAAGCAGAGGCCTTTGGGGTCTTTGTGGGTCTTGAGGTGCACGGAGATGTCTTCTCCACAGGGGCAAAGCTTCGGGGTCTTCTTGAAAAACTCAGGTTACCTCGAGTTGGCATAAACTACGATACCGGTAATGTCATCTTCTACGGGAATACCCGTCCCGAGGAGGACATAGTAAGTTGCCTTCCCTATATTGTCCATATGCATCTCAAGGACAAGCGGGGAGGGTACAAGGTTTGGGATTTTCCTCCTCTGGGGGAGGGAACCGTTGACTTCCCGAGAATTTTCAAGCTCCTGCGCCAGAGTGGGAAGGAAATTCCACTCAGTGTAGAAATTGAATTTGACGGTCTTTTCCGTCATCCTCGCCTGCTCGTAGATGAGGCAGTGCAGCAGTCCTTTCGATACCTCCAGAGTATAGTAGAGGGGGACAGAGAATGAAGCGGGAAGATTTTGTCTTTTTCGATTTGCGGGGAAGGGTCAAGAGTACTTCTATCGACCTTCTTTTCCCTGGCTGGAGAGAGGGAGATGAGCGGGTTGTCATTTTCTCGCCTCACGATGACGATGCTCTTCTCGGTGCCGGGTATCTCCTCCAGGCGGTGCCTCTTTTTGGCGGAGAGGTCCATGTGGTCGTGTTCTGCAACGGTTCCGGTGGGTACAGCGTCATTGAGCACAAGCACATCATCACTGCGCTTCGGGCTCGAGAAATGGTGAAAGCTTACGAGAAGGTCGGCATTCTTCCAGAACGTATCCACCGCCTTGAGTACGACGACTACAGCGTCTGGCCCTTCATCGGCTGGAAACTCCCCTCGGGAGGGGGAACGGTGGAGAAGGTTATCCCGCTTCTGCGGCGCCTCAGAGCAACGCGGGTTGTGCTTCCCAATGGGCACCGGGAACACCTCGACCACACTGCCGTCTTTATGATTGGAGCCTTTGATGCTCCTCAGGTAGGAGATCCTGTTATGGCTGACTGGGGAGAGAGTTCTCCGATTCGCTCGGTGCTCCAGTATGCGGTGTGGAGTGACTTTTCTTTCGAGGATGCACTCTGTGTGGGGGACAGCTTGGATGTGCGTGCCAACCGGGCTTTGCGAGCACCGCATGAAGCAGAAGAACGTATCCGGGAGGCCATGCAGGAGTTCAGGACGCAGGCAAAAATCGTGGAGGGACTCCTTGAGGCTCGGAGAGAACGGATGCTCTCAGAACGGAGCTTTCTTGAGGTGTACCTTGCCTTTGAGCCTCGTCCAAAGTGTGAGTACCGGAGATACATTGCGCGAGTCCTTGAAATTGAGAAAGAAGGTGGTGTACGGTGAAGAGAGTCGCCCTTTTAGGTTCGGGTTTCATTGCCTCTGTGCACATGGAGGCCTGGAGGAGAATAGATGGAGCAGAAGTGTGTGCCTTCTTTGAGGTGCATCCCGATAGGGCTCGGGATTTTCGAGAGAAATACGGAATTCCTCACTACGATTCCTTTCGCACTCTTTTGGAGAGGGAGAGTGTCGACATTGTCGACATCTGCCTTCCCACTTTCCTCCATCGGGAGTATACAGAGATGGCAGCAAATGCCGGAAAGCATGTGTTCTGCGAAAAGCCCATCGCCCTTACTGTGGATGATGCTCTGGCGATGAAAGAGGTCTGCACAAGGAATGGAGTACACCTTATGATTGGCCATGTTCTCCGTTTCTGGGGAGAGTACGTTGAGGCTAAGAAACTCATTGAAGACGGGGCTTGTGGAAACATTCGTTTCGTGGAGGCCTTTCGCCTCTCGGTGACTCCTTTATGGTCCGTTGGGGGATGGATTCTCGACCCTCGCTTGAGCGGTGGAGCATCCCTTGACCTTCACATCCACGATCTCGATTACGTGAACTGGCTCCTTGGAGAACCTGAGAAAGTGTTCGCCCAAGGCATTCGCTCGGAAAAGGGCTCCTTTGACCACATTACTACCCAGGTTCAGTACCAGAACGGAGCTTTAGCGACGATTCAGGGTGGGTGGATGATGCAAGGGGAGTTCCCCTTCACCTGTGGATTTCGAGTGCTGGGAGACGAGGGGGTTCTGGAGTGGACTTTCCGAGCGGGGGTGAACATCGAGGAACGGGGGAAAGTGAATCCTATGGTTCTTTACCGGAAGGGCGAGCCAAAGCGGGAAATAGAGGTTGCAGGTGAGGATCCATACACTGCTGAGCTCCGGTACTTCTTGGATTGCGTGGAGAGAGATACGCCTCCGGAGCTTGGAACCCCGGATCAGGCCACTCTTGCCCTTAAGGTGGCCCTTGCCGCACAGCGTGCGGCCTCGGAGGAGAGCCCTGTTGCCCTATGAAGTCTTTCCGTAAAGTTCTCCTCGTTGAGGATGACGCTCTCTTGCGAGAGCGATGGGAGAACCTCTTGCGAGACGAGGGGTACTACGTCATTTCTGTTCGAAATCGGGGCCTTGCTTTGAACTGCCTCGATAGAGAAGAAATCGATATCATGCTCGTTGAGGAAGGGGTTCTGAGCGAGAATAGCTTTGAGCTTTTGGCTTTTGTCAAGCAGCACTTTCCCGACATGATTATCATCGTTACGGGAAAAGAGGAGAGTCCAGCCCGGGTTCGAGAGTTCCTGGCCAAAGGGGTGTACGAGTACCTCTCTCCCCCTTTCACGCCCTCCCGTATTCTCTCGGTAGTTCGGAGAGCTGATGCACATCTTGCCCTGCTTGAGGAGAACAAGGACCTCCGGCGTAAGTTCACGCACCGTTTCTCTTTTGCCGGGATTACAGGAGTTTCAGAAAAGATGCAGCGCATCTTTAACCTGATTCTCCAGGTTTCCCAGGTAAAGCGTCCGGTACTTCTTGTAGGTGAACAGGGAACGGGAAAAGAGATGGTTGCAAGGGCCATCCACCGCTACGCCTTTGGAGAAGGGAAGCCCTTCATCAAGATTCTCTGTGGGGCTACCCTTCAGGGTTTTCCTCAGGAAGAAATCCAGCGCGTCGAAGAGGGAACGCTGTACTTTGAGGATATTCACCTCCTTTCCTTGCCCTTGCAGGCCGAGCTTCTCGAGTTTCTCGAAGAACAGCGCTTTGGGGGAAAAAGCGGCAGTGTCCGCATTGTCGCCTCCTCAGAAATCCCCCTTGAGGAAAAGGTTGCGCAAGGGTCATTCCGGAATGACCTTTACTACTTTTTGAGCGTTGTAAAGATTGAGATTCCCCCATTGCGAGAAAGGAGGGAGGATATTCCTTTTCTTGTGGACCAATTCCTCAGGGATATTGCCGAGGAGACGGGGCGGAAAACCGTCCGTATCGATCGGGAAGCTCTCAAGATTCTCATCGAGTACGACTGGCCTGGGAATGTGGTGGAACTCAAGAATACCCTTGAGGGGATAGTGATTCTCTCTCAGAGTGACGTTATTACTCCTGAGGATATTCCCGAACACATCCGGCGAGGCAATATCTTCCGAGAGGGAATCATCGGTGTGCGTCTTGGCACTCCCCTGAAGGAGGTAGAAAAGCTCCTCATACGGGAAACCCTCAGAGCACATCGCTTCAACAAGACGAAAACTGCCCAGGCCCTCGGTATAAGCCTTCGAACGCTGTACCGGAAGATTGAGGAGTACCACCTTGGGGAGGAAATTCCTCAGAAGGTGTGAATTTTCTTTTGACTTTTTGGCAAATAGGGAGGGGCCATTTTTGTCATTTTTGCAAAATAATGCGGAGCTTGTTTGTCAAAAAGTCAAAAAACTGACCTTGACTGATGTTGCCCTCCCCTTGCAATTTGCTCTAAACGGAGTACAATAGGGGTCGCGATTCGGAAAAAGCTCTACAGAGAAAGGGGTGAAGCACCATGAAGATTAAGCCACTTGGAGATCGAGTTCTCGTGAAGCGGGTTGAGGAGGAAGAAGTGCGGAAAGGGGGAATCATCCTTCCTGACACGGCGAAGGAAAAGCCACAGCAGGGTCGAGTAATCGCGGTAGGAACTGGTAAAATCGACGAGAACGGAAATCGCAGACCCCTTGAGGTCAAAGAGGGCGATCGAGTCCTCTTTGGAAAGTATGCTGGCACTGAGGTTAAGATTGACGAAGAAGAATACCTCATCATGCGTGAGGATGACATCTTAGGAATCATTGAGGAGTAGAAAGGGGGTAGGTAGCTATGGCCAAGCAGATTCTCTTCCAGGAAGAAGCACGACAGGCAATCCTGCGTGGTGTCAAGACTCTTGCCGATGCAGTGAAGGTGACCCTTGGTCCTAAAGGGCGGAATGTCGTCATAGAGAAGAAATTTGGGTCTCCCACCATCACAAAGGACGGAGTAACCGTAGCAAAAGAAATCGAGCTCAAGGACCCGAACGAGAACGTGGGTGCACAGCTTGTTAAAGAAGTGGCTTCCAAGACGAGTGACGTTGCAGGAGACGGAACCACTACCGCGACTGTCCTTGCAGAGGCTATTTTCCGCGAAGGTCTTCGAAACGTTGCTGCAGGATCGAACCCAATGCTCCTTAAGCGGGGTATTGACAAGGCTGTGGACGCAGTTGTGAAGAGACTCAAGAGCATGGCCAGGGAAGTAAGCGACCGCAAGGAAGTCGCTCAGGTCGCTTCCATTGCTGCCAACAATGATACATCCATTGGTGACATCATTGCTGACGCTATGGAAAAGGTCGGTAAAGACGGCGTCATCACCGTTGAAGAAGCGAAAGGTCTTGAGACCACCCTTGAAGTGGTAGAAGGTTTGCAGTTTGACCGTGGATACCTCTCCCCGTACTTCATCACCGACCCAGAACGGATGGAATGCGTTCTTGAAAACCCGTACATCCTCATCTACGAGAAGAAGATCTCCTCGGTACGGGATCTCCTGCCACTCCTTGAAAAAGTCGTCCAGAGAGGTAGACCGCTCCTCATCATCGCTGAAGACGTCGAAGGTGAGGCTCTGGCTACGCTCGTAGTGAACAAGCTCAAAGGAGTTCTGAGCTGCGCTGCCGTAAAGGCTCCCGGCTTTGGCGATCGGAGAAAGGCGATGCTTGAGGACATCGCCATCGTCACCGGTGGACGGTTCATCTCTGAAGACCTGGGTATTAAACTCGAAAACGTCACCATTGAGGATCTCGGGCAGGCACGGAAAGTCGTCATCGACAAAGAGAACACCACCATCGTTGAAGGTGCTGGAAAGCGGGAAAACATTGTTGCCCGTATGAACCAGATTAAGAAGCAGATTGAGGAGACCACTTCCGATTACGATCGGGAGAAGCTTCAGGAACGTCTTGCCAAGATCGCTGGCGGTGTAGCGGTCATCCGAGTTGGTGCAGCAACAGAGGCAGAAATGAAGGAGAAGAAAGCCCGAGTTGAGGACGCTCTCCATGCCACTCGTGCAGCAGTGGAGGAAGGCATTGTACCTGGTGGCGGCGTTGCGCTTATCCGGTGCATCCCGGCCATTGACGAGCTCCAGCTTGAAGGTGACGAGAAGATCGGAGCTCTGATTGTGAAGAAGGCCCTTGAGGAGCCGGCTAAGCTCATCGCCGAGAACGCAGGCGAAGAAGGCTCTGTCATTGTGGAACGGATTAAGGCTTCGGACAATCCAAACTTCGGTTTCAATGCCCTCACCGGTGAATTCGTGGACATGTTCGAAGCAGGAATTATCGATCCGGTGAAAGTTGTACGTACTGCGCTCCAGAATGCCGCAAGTGTCGCTTCAGTCATGCTCACCACCGAATCCGTTATCACCGAGATTCCTGAGAAGAAAGAATCCTCTGTGCCACCCGCGCCAGAGTACTGATAATGGGGTATAATAGGAAGAGAGTCGCCCGGTGAGAGCGCTCTCACCGGGCGACGTGTTCATGGGGGTGGTTGCGGTGCCCATCTACGAGTACCAGTGCATGGAATGCGGAAAGACCTTTGAGGAATGGCAATCCTTCAGTGACAAACCCGTGTCCCAGTGTCCCTTCTGCAAAGGAAGAGTGAAGCGACTGTTCAGCAAAAACGTTGGTTTTGTCTTTAAAGGAAGTGGCTTCTACATTACCGATTACCGTTCAGGAAGTTCTGCCTCTTCGAGCTCGAGTTGCAGCTCCTGTACCTCCACGAGTTGTGCAAGCTGTGGGAGCTCGGGGTCCTCGGGTTCAGACAGCAAGGATAAGTCATGAATTTTTTTGGGTACCTCCTTATCATCGGTGTACTTCTCCTGGTGGGCCTTTTCTGGGGGACGAGAAAAAGGGGTGCCCAGGTATCGGTTACTGAGTTCTGGCAGGAGAAGGAACGGGAATTTGGAGAAACCCGAGTGCTCTCAAGCTTTGCTCGTTACCTCGGAGGCCATCCTCGCTTTGAGAACGCGACAGATGGCCTCCTTTTTTTGATGTCCAAAAGTCTATGGTTCGAGAATTTCGAGAAAGGACCAAACATCTTTGGTTTTACCCCACCCTTTGAGAAAGTTGTCTTCCGCATACCGCTCCACCGTGTCCTGGGTATTGAAGCTATCCCTGAACGGGTTCTGGCTGCAAGCGATTTCGGTCCTCGCCTCTTTCGCTTCCACCGGCTGAGTCGCGCTCCGCTGTATCTTGGGGTTCGCTATGTGGATGAGTGGGACAAGGAACATACTCTCTACTTTGACAGCATGGTTGATGTGGCTACCTGGCAGAGAGAGCTCGACAAGACGAAGGCCTCATATGTCCCCGAAGAGGAGAGAAATGAAGAAGGCGTTTGTCCCTCGTGTGGGGAGAGAATCGCTCCTGACTTCCGCCTCTGTCCTTACTGTGGGAGAAAGCTTTCCTGAGGTACGGTGATGTTTCAAGGATTCCGAATCGGGCACCGTGAGGATTTTCGTCTTGCTACAGGGTGTACGGTATTCCTTTTCGACGTCCCAAATGTGGCAGTGGCCTCTGTGCACGGTGGTGCCCCTGGAAGTCGTGAACTCCCGGCGCTCTTTCCTGGTCGTCTTGTTCCTGGGGTTGATGCGATTGTTCTCAGTGGAGGAAGTGCCTTTGGGCTCCGCTGTTCTGAGGGTGTTGTCACCTTTCTGCGGGAACGGAAGAGAGGATTTGCCACAAGGGCTACCCCTGTGCCCATTGTGGCCCAGGCGGTGATTTACGACCTTGAGGTGGGAGAGGTTGCCTTTCCCGAGGCCGAATGGGGGTACGAGGCAGCTCTTCGAGCTGACACCACCTTGCGGGAGGGGACAATTGGCGCAGGAACGGGAGCAACGGTGGGAAAAATGTACGGTATGCTCGGAGCGATGAAGGGGGGATTTGGGGCAGGGAGCGCTTGTATTCTTGGAAATTCCGTATGGGCCTTTGTGGTGACCAATGCTCTGGGAGATGTTTACGACCCGAAATCGGGAGTTCTCCTTGCAGGATCCCGAGAAAAGCCCAAAGGAAGGACAACTCCTCCTCCTTTCAATACTACCCTTGCGGTGGTCATTTTTGATTTTTCCCTCCTTCGAGAAGAGCTTCTTGCCCTGGCCTCAGTGGTGCACTCGGCTCTTGCGACTTGTATCCGTCCCTTTGGGACACTCTACGATGGTGATGTTATTTTTCTTGTTGCTTTGGGGAAAAAGCCCCCACAGGACTACCTCCTCCTTGTTCAGGGGGTGTACGAAGCGGTCATCGAGGCTACACTGAACTCGGTGAAGAAAGCGTCCCCGCTTTGTGGCGTTCCTGCGTGTGTAGTACAATAGAGGCGACCGCTGACCGGAGAGGCAGCAAGGTTTAAGTGTTTCTGTCTTCTCCGTCCGGTATCTTCGTGAACTGGAACGGAGGCGGAAAAGTGTACCGTCATTTCCTCTTTGCCGGTATCCTTGGTGCGGTTACCCTTGTCCTCAGTGTGACTCCCCTTGGATTCGTTCCGGTCCCGAACCTCTCTACCTATGCCACGACCATGCATATTCCTGCTATAATAGGAGGGATCATAGGGGGACCCTTGGTGGGGTGCATTTTGGCGTTTTTCACCATGCACCTTTTTCTGGGGAATATTGTGGCCTGTTTCGTGCCGAGGCTCCTCATTGGGGCTGTAGCGTTCTACACCTGGAGAGCTCTGGGGAGAGGAAATCTGGGTGTTGTGGTAGGGAGTTTGGCGGGAACAGCCACAAATACGATTGGTGTTCTGGGACTCATGGTGCTCATGGGGTATTTTCGATTCGAACAGGTGATTCCTGTATTTCTCCTCAACGGTACCCTTGAGCTTGCCCTCTCTGCTCTTGTTGTCCTCCCAATCGTCCGGATACTGAAGAAGGTGGTGAAGTCCGATCTCAATTCTCGTTGTTGATGTCGGCAATACCCATACGACCTTTGGTGTTTTTGATGGCAAGAAACTCCTTGCGCACTGGCGGGTGGCCACATCATCCCGCCGTACTGCCGACGAGTGGGGATTTCTCTTCCGCTTCTTGATGGCGGAAAAAGGAATCGGGAAGAAAACCCTTGAACGAGCGGTAGTATCCTGTGTCGTTCCCCCGGTACTCGATGCCCTGCGGCAGCTTTTTGGGAACCTTTGGGATATTCCGTACCTTGTGGTTGGCCCAGGAGTGAGAACTGGTCTCTCCATTCGTGCTGAGGCGAAGGAAGTTGGGGCTGACCGAATCGTCAATGCAGTGGCGGCTGCAACGCTTTACGGGGGAAATCTCATCAT
>JACIZN010000038.1:0-6203 GCA_014359405.1 Candidatus Caldatribacterium sp. | reverse complement strand
CATCATTGTCGACTTTGGAACGGCAACGACTTTTTGTGCCGTAACGGCAGAAAAGGAGTACCTTGGCGGTGCCGTTGCTCCTGGGATTGGTATCTCTTGCGAGGCTCTCTACGAGAAAACCGCCAAACTCCCCCGAATAGATGTGGAGGTTCCAAAACACTGCATTGGGCGTAACACTGTAGAGGCCATGCATGCAGGAGTTTTTTTTGGCTACATTGGTCTGGCACGGGAGATTGTGCAGCGCATGAAGCAGGAGTTTGCCGAAGACGCGAAGGTTATCGGAACTGGGGGATGGGGTATGCTTCTTGCTCGGTACTGTGAGTTCATTGACATCTTTAATCCGGTGCTCACCCTTGAGGGGTTGCGAATCATTCATGAGCTTAACGGTTCCCGAGAGTAGCCCCGAAGTCGCGATCGTTGGGGGGCATGCCAAGGTTCGAGGGTCTTTTAGGAGCGATGGGACTCTCATCGTCGAGGGGGAGTTCAACGGTTCGATTCAGTGCCCTCGCCTCGTGGTGATGGAAGGGGGAGAAGTTAGGGGTTTTGTGGAGGTTGAGAACGCTGAAGTCTGGGGAACCGTTGATGGGTTTACAAGGGCCGGGAAGATGGTGTGCCGGAAGACCGCACGGGTCTTGGGGTGTGTCATGGTGAAAAGTGCTGCTCTTGAACCGGGAATGGTTCTTGAGGGAGCCATTGTCTTTGCGAAACCTGAAGGTGACGAGGATGAAGAAAAAGAGAGTAGTGAGCGTGAGCCTCGGTTCCTCGAAGAGGAACCATCGGGTAGAGGTTGAGCTCTTGGGATGCCACTTCACAGTCGAGCGAATTGGTGTTGACGGGGATAAGAAGAAGTTCGTCGCCCTTTTGCAGGAGCTCGACGGCCAGGTCGACTGCTTTGGACTTGGGGGAGCGGATCTCTACCTCCGGGCAGGAAAATACCGCTACGAAGTAGTTGATGTTGCCCGACTCGTTTCGGTTCTCAAAAAGACCCCCATAGTCGATGGGGGAGAGCTCAAAGAAACCTGGGAAAGGGAAATCCCCCGCTATCTCGCGGAGGAAGAGGGTATTCCCCTTCGGGGGAAAACGGCCCTCATCATGAGTGGTATGGACCGGTACGGTCTTGCCGAGGGCCTCTGGAGGGTAGGGTGTCGTCTTCTCATTGGTGACATGCCCTTTGCTCTGGGGATTCCGATTTTTCTGCGACGTCTCTGGACGCTTCGGTTTCTCTCGGTGCTCATGATGCCGGTTTTGCGGCGTCTTCCCATTGATTTCCTGTACCCCACCGGGAAAGCCCAGGAAGAACCAAAGCCGCGTTTCCCGTGGGCATTCAAGAGAGCAGATATCATCGCGGGAGACTTTCTCTACATCCGGAGGTTCATGCCTGAGAGAATTCCGGGGAAAATGGTCATCACAAACACCGTGACCCTTGGGGATCTTGAAGACCTCAAAAATCGAGGGATTGCCATCCTCGTCACTACGACACCTGAAATGCAGGGGCGGTCTTTCGGGACCAATGTCCTCCAGGCAATGTTTGTGGCTCTTCTTGAGAAACACCCCAAGGACATCCGTCCTGAGGAGTACCTTGCGCTTTTGCGAGAACTCAATATAAAGCCGCGAGTTGTGCGCTTCGAGGAGGTGGAAGCTTGGAAACGCTGAGTTTAGAGGAAAAAAAGCGGATTGTGGAAGAGACCATCGAAAAGTACATGAAGTACCTCAATCCAGGGCTTGCGAGGCTCTACAAGTTCGCCAATCTCACCACCGTGGAGTGGCGGGGCGAAGGGGCAAAGGTGTTCGATATCTTTGGCGAGGCGTATATCGACTGCATTGGAGGTTTTGGGGTCTTCAATGTGGGAAGGAATCATCCAAGAGTTGTCGCTCGGGTTATGGAGCAGCTGCAACTCCTTCCCCTCTCCAGCCGAACCCTCTTCAACAAGCAACAGGCTGATCTTGCCGAGATGCTCGCCCAAATTACCCCCGGAAATCTCCAGTACTCTTTTTTCTGCAACAGTGGCGCTGAGGCGGTAGAGGGAGCTCTGAAGCTTGCCCGAATGTACACGAAGCGCAAGAAATTCGTTTCTGCCCTGGGGAGTTTTCACGGGAAAACTTTTGGAGCATTGAGTGTTTCTGGGCGCGAGGTGTACAAGAAACCCTTTGAGCCACTCCTTCCAGGGGTAGAACACGTTCCCTTCAACGACCTCGAAGCCATGGAACAAGCTGTGGACGAGGATGTGGCGGCGGTAATCCTTGAACCCATTCAGGGTGAGGGGGGAGTCATTCTTCCTTCCCCAGAGTACCTCAAGGGGGTTCGAGAAATTTGCACGAAAAAGGGTGCTCTCCTCATTCTCGATGAAGTGCAGACTGGCCTGGGGAGAACCGGGAAGATGTTTGCCTGCGAGCATTACGGTGTTGTCCCAGACATTATGACTCTTGCCAAGGGTCTTGGAGGAGGGATTCTCCCCCTCGGGGCTTTCGTAAGCACACCGGAGATCTGGCAGGTTTTTGAAGAGAATCCGCTCATCCATAGCTCCACTCTCGGTGGGAATCCCTTAAGCTGTGCAGCGGGAATCGAAACTCTCAGGATTCTGCAGGAAGAGAATATTCCTGCTCAGGCCGCGGAGAAAGGCGCCTACTTCATTGATAAGCTTAGGGTGCTTCAGGGAGAATTTCCGGAAATTGTCCGGGAAGTCAGAGGTCTTGGGCTCCTCATTGGGATGGAACTTTTTGATGAAGATGCGGCTTCCCTTCTTGCCATGGAAATGGCCCAGAGAAGGGTTCTTGTTGTCTATACCTTGAATAATCCCAGAGTCATTCGTCTTGAGCCACCTCTCACCATCACTTACGAGGAAATCGATACCGTTCTCTCTGCTCTTCATGATTCTCTCGCAGGGGTTCAGGCCATTGTTCGGGAAATTGGGGGATAAGGAGGGAAGTTCTGTGGCTCGTATTGCCGTTTCCTTGTCCATTCCTAAGGATGTGGAAACCGTTTACGAGCGGGCAAAGGGCATTGAGAATCTTGCCCGCTTTCTTCCGGACCTTGAGGAGGTTCGGGTAATCCGCCGGGAAGGGCAGGAAGTGGAGAGTTTCTGGAAGGGAAAGTTCCAGGGTCGGGAGGTAAAGTGGACCGAAAAGGATATCTGGGACGACGAAAAGAAAGAGTGCCACTTTTTCACCTTGGAAGGGGATTTCAAAAAGTATGAAGGGGTCTGGCGCTTTCGGGAAGAAGGTCCCTCGGTCACCCACGTGGAACTCGAGATTGAGTACGACCTTGGAATCCCCCTCGTGGGAGCCCTTATCCATGCTTTCTTGAAAAAGAAGATGGAAGAAAACGCCATGGCGATGCTTAAGGCTCTGCAAAAAGCCCTCGAGGAGGCGTAAAGTGCATGGATAGTTTTGCTTTCATCATCCACGCTATGGATGTGGAAGACATCAAGCGCCACATCTTCTTCTTTCGCCCCTTCCCCTCTTCTTGGGTGGAGTACCTTGCTTCCCGTATTCCCCCCTTCATCCTCTCTCATGTTCGCGGTGTCCGGTCGGCGTACAATGGAAAAGAAATTGAGGGGTGGTTCGTTGGTCTCCCCATGACCCCTCGGGCTCTCCTTGAGTACCCCTTCCCTTTCGTAGCGGATCGTATTCGCCGCTGCGGTCTTTTGGCAGAGAAAAAGGGGGCAAAAATCATTGGCCTTGGGGCCTTTACCTCGGTGGCAGGGGATGGGGGTATTACCGTGAAAAAGGGCCTTAGAATTGCCGTCACAACGGGGAACAGTTACACTGTGGCCACGGCTCTCGAGGCCCTTGAGCTTGCCTGTGCGAAGATGGAAATCGACCTTGACAGTGAGACGGTAGCGGTGGTGGGGGCTACGGGGTCCATTGGCCGAGCCTGTGCACTCATTCTTGCTGAACGGGGACGGAGAGTGCGAGTTATCGGCCGAGATCCTGAAAAGGTTGAGAAAGTGCGTCAGGAAGTTGCGGCGGTAAGTCCCTATGAGGTCAAGGGGTTTGTGGATGTTGCAGAGGGTATCCAAGGGTGCCGAGCCGTTCTCACCGTCACCTCGGCCATCGGAAACATTATTGAGCCCTCCTGGATTGCGAAGGGAGCCGTCATCTGTGATGTTTCTCGCCCTCGCAATATAGCTGAAGAAGTGGCAAGGGCTCGAAAGGATGTCTTGGTCATTGAGGGAGGCGTTGTGGATGTGCCTGGGGAACCGGATTTCGGCATGGACTTTGGGTACCCTCCTCGGAAGGCTTACGCCTGCATGGCAGAGACCATGATTCTTACCTTGGAAGGGCGCTTTGAAGACTACACCCTGGGGAAGGAAGTAGAGGTTGCTAAGGTGAAGGAAATCGAAGCTCTGGCGAAAAAACACGGTTTCCGGGTTTCTGGCCTCCGAAGTTTTGGAAGGGAAGTCACAGAGGAGGAAATCGAGGCCGTCAAAAGGTCTCGGGTCTTTTCGCGATAACCCTTAAGGAAGAGCTTTTAGGTTAGGGCAGGAACTCCTTGTCGGTATTTCCTCTCTTATCCCCCCCTTTTCTGCAAAGGGATATTGCCAGGTTTTACCCTCTGGCTTTATAATAGAAAATGATAATAGTTTTCATTAGGGGTGAAGCTCTTGCAGGAGAAGTGGAGAGAAGTTTTCCACAGCTTCAACAAGAAAGCGACGTCCTCCCGATGCGCCATTCTGGAGGTTTTTGAGGAAAAGAAGAAGCATCTCTCAGCGGAAGAGGTGTACGATTGCCTCAGGGAAAAGAGGAAAAAGATTGGCATTGCAACCGTGTACCGAAATTTGGACCTTCTCCTGCGCATGGGTATTCTCAGAAAGGTGAACTTCGGGGATGGGAAGGAGCACTACGAGATGATTCGCCAGGCGTCGCGGCACCATCACCTTATCTGCACGCAGTGCGGAGGAGTTGTGGACTGCGGTGGCACGGGGGAGGAGAGATTCCTTGAACACCTGAGGGAGAAGTTTGAAAGGGAGTACCATTTTCGTGTCGATTCGTACCATGTTTACTTTTACGGGTTGTGCGCTCGGTGTCAAAAAAGCGGGAATCAAGGAGTGTGACTCTGTGGAGGAGGTACTCTCGCTGGTTGAGATGGAAACAGGAAGCAGAGGGGAAATTGTCCGTATCGATGGCGGGGAAGGGATGGTGAGGAGATTATGGGTCCTTGGGGTCGTGCCCGGGAAAAAGATAGAAAAGGTAAGCTCTATCGTCGGCAAGGGACCAGTTGTCATCCGACTGGGACAGCAGGAGATAGCCCTTGGCCGCGGGGTGGCTCAGCGGATTCTCGTGAGGGTCGAGCGCTGAAGCGCATCGTCCTTGCGGGAAATCCCAACGTGGGGAAAAGCGTTATTTTTACCCAGCTGAGTGGGGTTTACGCCTTCTCTTCAAACTATCCGGGAACGACCGTGGACTTCATGCGGAGTTACATTGAGCACAAGGGTCAACTTTTTGAAATCACCGATGCCCCTGGGGTTTACTCCCTCGAAGGCTTCGCCGAGGCGGAGAAGATAGCCACCCGTCTTGTAGAAGAGGCAGACATTGTGGTGAACGTTGTTGATGCGGGGAATCTCGAGCGAAATCTCTACCTCACGTTTGAGCTTGCAGAGAAAGGGAAACCCATGGTGGTAGCCCTTAACATGTGGGATGAAGCAAGAAAGCAGGGTATAGAGATTGACATCCAGGCGCTTGAGGAGATTCTCGGTGTTCCGGTTATTCCGGTTGTGGCTACGACAGGGGAGGGAATCAGGGATCTCCTTGCTGCAATTCCCTGTGCTCGGGTGCCGCACCCTGTATCCTCGGACCATGCGCGCCGCTGGGAAGACATTGGAAGAGTTATCACGAAGGTCCAGAAATTCTCGTACCGCCGCCCTACCTGGAGGGATACCCTCCAGAGGCTTACCATTCTGCCTGGGGTGGGGTTCGTTCTTGGTCTTTTTGTTCTTGTGGGGATTTTCTTTGCGGTTCGCTTTATTGGCGAAGGACTCATCCAGCACGTTTTGAATCCCCTCTTTGAGGGGTACTACCTCCCTATCCTTGAGCGGCTGGGAGAATTTCTCTCTCGCTATCCCCTGTGGCATGAAGTGCTCCTTGGAAAACTCGTCGACGGTCACATTGACTTTGAGCGGTCGCTTGGTCTCCTTTCTACAGGGGTCTATGTATCCCTTGGAGCCGTGCTCCCGTACGTCATTGCCGTCTCTTTCGTTCGTGGT
>JACIZN010000037.1 GCA_014359405.1 Candidatus Caldatribacterium sp. | reverse complement strand
TCTGTCAGGGTCTTGGGAAGACGCTTGTGCCCACAAAGGAGAGCCCCCTCTATTACGTCCTTGTTGGGAGAGTTCTGGGGAAGATTCCAGCGCAGATGTTCTGGGCGGTTGCAGTGGCCTTTTTCCTCTGGTTAGTTCTCAATCGTCACCGTTTCGGAGCACACATTTACTACACAGGGGACAACGAGGCGAGTGCTCGGGTCATGGGAATCAATGTGGACAGAGTGAAGATTATCGTCTTCACCCAGATGGGGGCTTTTGCTGCGTTTTCGGGGGTCTTGGCAAGCCTTGAGGTCCTGTACTTCTGGCCCACCCTGGGGCAGGGATACCTTCTGAAGACCATCGCTGCGGTTTTCCTTGGTGGGACCCCGGTTGAAGGTGGTGTGGGAACGATTTTTGGAACCTTTATCGGGGCCATCATTATCGGTATACTCGAAGCCGGCATTATCGCCATGGGGCTTTCTGGGTTCTGGACGCAACTCGTGTACGGCCTCATTATCGTTATTTCTATTACCATTCACTCAGTTCTGCGGCGGAGAGTGGCCTGAGGAGGGCAGGTCTGTAAGCCGAGTTCTGTACTCTCCTTTCGGAGAGCGGCAACCATCTGTCTGGGGGGTGGATTACTCCACCCCTCAAGCGGCTAACCCGAAGGTCAGCGAGCCACCTCATCCCTTCCTATTTAGCCTTGCTCCGGGTAGGGTTTGCCAGGCACGCCGGTCACCCGACGTCCGGTGAGCTCTTACCTCACCTTTTCACCCTTACCCCTTTCGGGGCGGTATGTTTTCTGTGGCACTTTCCTGGGGTTACCCCCACTGGGTGTTACCCAGTACCCTGCTCTGTGGAGCTCGGACTTTCCTCAGGAGGCTTTAACCTCCCGCGGTTGCCCGACCTACCCTCCTCAAGGAATTATAACCGAATACGGGATGTGAGTATTTCTGAGGCGAGGGAATCGGCTCTTGTGTTCTTTTCTCGGGGGACGTAAGTAATGGTGCACAAAGGGAACTCCTGAATGCGCTCTCTCACGAGAGAGTACAAGGGCAGAAGTCTTGTAGCTCGTACCTTGTAGGTTCCCTCGATTTGACGGACTAAGAGTTCGCTGTCAGAGAAGATGGTGAGCCGTTCAACTCTCCACTGTTTCAGAAAATTCAAAGCAAGGACAAGTGCCCAGTACTCTGCCTCATTGTTGGTAGCAATTCCGATCCGGGAAGCCATCTCAAAGAGAATATTCCCTTCAGGATCACAAATGACGAAAGCTACGGCACTTTCCCCCGGGTTTCCTTTAGAGGCTCCATCAATGAAGACGAAACATTCTTGGGGGAGATTCAGTGGAGGAAGCGTCCGCAATTCGGGCATCTCACAAGGCCTTCCCTTTTGCGCACTGCTTTGGCTACGATTGTGGGAACCGAGAGATGGCATCCCTGGCATACCTCGCCTGCAAGAGGTACTACTGCGTCTTGGAATTTCCTTCGAAGTTCTTCGTAACGAGCAAGGATTTCAGAAGGAATGGAAGCGGCAATACTTCTTCGTTCTCCTTCAGAGGCGGCAACTTCCCTCTCGAGAGCAGCAATTTCAGCCTCTTTTGCCTCTATCTGCTGCGTGAGGAAAACTCTCTTTTCAGAGACTTCTTCACTCTTTTTTCGAAATTCCCTTTGGAGATTTTCCACTTTCTCCATTTCGGAGAGAATTTCGTTCTCGAGGTGGTCCTTTGTCTCTTCGAGCTTTTTCATACTTTTCTCCCACTGGGCAAGCTCTTTAGAGGAAGTGATTTCCCCACTGTAGAGCTTGTCTTTTGTTGCCTTCCATTTCTCTTCGACTTCCTTCAACTCGAGTTCTTTCCTGGCAAGGGCAAGGCGAGCCCTTTCAAGATCTTGCTCGAGCCTTTGTAGATCCTCTTCCAAATGTTTTCTTTCCTCCTCAAGTAGATTTTTTTCCTTTGTTTTTCTCAAGATCTTCTGCTCCAGCGCATCTCTCCGGTTATCGATTGCCTGGATTTTCTGAAGGTCCTCGAGAACGTTGCTCATGGTACCTCCTCTTCGAAGGCAATATTGACGTTGAGCCCTCTTTCTTGTGCTTTCTTTCTCACGAAAAGCGCAACTTCGCGAAGCGCTCTTCGCTCACTTATACCATGGGGGATGTGGAGATAGGCTATCCCAAAGAGACGGAGTGCCTCGATATCGTGGTGGGTGAGGTCCCCAGTTACGAAGAGATCAGCTCGTTCTTCGATGACCTTTGGAAGGAGCGTTCTTCCACTCCCGGGACAAAGCGCAATCTTCCCAAAAGTCCCATCTCCCCCAGTGAACTCAAAGGGAACAGAAAGGCGGGAGAGTCTTTCCCTTATCTCTTCTCCTGAAAGGGGTGCGGAAAGTGACACGACTCTTCCAAGACCCAGGGATTTAGAGGGTAAGACGAGAGGATAGACATCGATTGCAGGCTGTTCGTAAGGATGAACTTCTACGAGGGCTTCAAGGACTCTGTTGAGTTTTGCAGAGGGTACTTCAACCTCAACCCGAATTTCCTCAACCTTTTCCTGTTTCCCAGAGGTTCCAATGAAAGGGTGCGTGTCCTCCTCAGGGAGGAAGGTACCTGTTCCGGAGACCAAAAAAGCGCAGTTCCTGTAGCTTCCTATAACTCCTGCTCCCTCTTGGAAGAGGGCCTCGAGAACCGCGTCGAGATGGGTCGGGGGAACGAAGGTCACCACTTTGTACTTCTTGAGATGTGTCGCTGGGAGAAGGGGTTTTGTATCCCCTCTAAGATCAAGGAGTTTCAACCATTGATCCCCAATACCCTGGGGAGCGATGTCAAGATTCGTGTGATGCACGAGAACCGATATGCCGCGAGTGTACAGCTCCCCGAGCATTCTAAAAAGGGGATCTTCACAGGAAAGCTTCCGTAACGGTTCCCAGAGGGGAGAATGATGGAGGTACAGGAAATCACAGGTCCAGTTCACCGCTTTTTGGAAGACTTCGTGATTGAGTTCTAAAGCAACGAGAATTTTATCGACTGTACCTTTTGCTTGAACCTGCAGTCCGATGCGATCTTCAGGAAGTGCAAAAGAAGGAGGAAAGAGCTCTTCGAAGAACTCAACGACTTTTCGTAGTGGCTCCATCGCTCCTCCGTACGTAAATAAAAGAATGGTGGGTCCACCCGGATTCGAACCAGGGACCGACCGGTTATGAGCCGGCTGCTCTACCGCTGAGCTATGGACCCACAGGCAATACCCAATATACCACAAGCTCTATTCCTCCATCAAGAGCCCTCCGTAGGAGCAGCGCCTCTTTGCCTCTTGTCATGGCTCTTTTTTAAAACAATTTTTTCCTATTCCTTGACATTCCCGAAGGCTTTGAGTATATTAATGCTCGCACGAAGGGCACTTGCCGGTGTAGCTCAGCTGGTAGAGCAGCTGACTTGTAATCAGCAGGTCGTCCGTTCGAGTCGGATCACCGGCTCCAGTGTGGGGAGGTGCCTGAGTGGCCAAAAGGAGCGGACTGTAGATCCGTCGGCTGAATAGCCTACGTAGGTTCGAATCCTACCCTCCCCACCAGTGTATACAAAGCCTGCGTAGCTCAGTGGTAGAGCGCACCCTTGGTAAGGGTGAGGTCACCGGTTCGATCCCGGTCGTAGGCTCCACTTTTCTTTTTTGAGAGAGATTGGCACAAGGAGGATACCCTATGGCCAAGCAGAAATTTGAGAGGAAAAAACCCCATATCAATGTTGGAACCATTGGGCATGTGGACCATGGAAAGACCACCCTCACTGCAGCCATGACCCTCGTTCTCTCCAAGTACAACCTTGCCAAGTTCACTCCCTTCGAGCAGATCGACAAGGCCCCTGAAGAGCGGGAGCGAGGTATCACCATCGCCATTGCCCATGTGGAGTACGAGACGGAGAAACGGCACTACGCCCACATCGACTGCCCAGGACACGCCGACTACGTGAAGAACATGATCACCGGTGCTGCCCAGATGGACGGTGCCGTCCTTGTGGTCTCTGCCGCTGATGGACCCATGCCCCAGACCCGGGAGCACATTCTCCTCTCCCGCCAGGTCGGTGTCCCGTACATCATCGTCTTCCTCAACAAGGTCGACATGGTGGATGACCCTGAGCTCATCGAGCTCGTGGAGATGGAAGTCCGAGACCTCCTCAACCGCTACGAGTTCCCAGGGGATGAGGTCCCGGTCATCACAGGGAGTGCCCTCAAGGCTTTGGAGTGTGGCTGTGGGAAGAGGGAGTGCCAGTGGTGCGGGGGCATCTGGAACCTCCTCGATGCCATGGACAACTACTTCCCCCTCCCGGTGCGGGAACTCGACAAGCCCTTCCTCATGCCTATTGAGGATGTCTTCTCCATCACCGGACGAGGTACGGTGGTCACCGGAAGGGTGGAGCGGGGAACCCTGAAGCTCGGTGACCCGGTGGAAATCGTCGGTCTCTCCCATGAGATCAAAAAGACCGTGGTCACAGGCATCGAGATGTTCCGCAAGGTCCTCGATGAGGCCCAGGCAGGGGACAACATCGGCGTGCTCCTCCGGGGCATTGAGAAGAAAGAGGTGGAGCGAGGCCAGGTCCTTGCTGCTCCAGGGACCATCACCCCTCACACCCACTTCAAGGCTGAGGTCTACGTCCTCACGAAAGAGGAGGGTGGCCGGCACACTCCCTTCTTCAGTGGGTACCGTCCCCAGTTCTACTTCCGAACCACCGATGTCACCGGAGAGATCAAACTCCCTCAGGGTGTGGAGATGGTTATGCCTGGGGACAACGCCAACATCGAGGCGAAGCTCATCTACCCTGTGGCCATGGAGAAGGGCTTGCGCTTTGCCATCCGTGAGGGAGGAAGAACTGTTGGTGCTGGAGTGGTCACGGAGATCATCGAGTAGGCCCTGAGGAGGCGTATAACGTGGCGCAGAGAATTCGGATTAAGCTCAAGGCGTACGATCACAAGCTCCTTGATCAATCAGCCATAAAGATTGTCCAGGCAGTGGAGAGGACCGGGGCCACTGTGGCCGGCCCTGTTCCTCTGCCTACCGAGATCACCAAGTACACGGTACTTCGTTCTCCTCACATCGACAAGAAGTCTCGGGAACAATTTGAGATGCGGACCCACAAGCGGCTCATCGACATCATTGACCCAAATCCCAAGACGGTGGATGCACTCATGCACCTTGATTTGCCGGCAGGTGTCGATATAGAGATTAAGCTCTGAGGAGAATCTGGAGGAGAGAAGCAATGAAAGCTGTTGTCGCGTATGGTCTCATCGGCGAGAAAATTGGAATGACCCGTATCTTTACTCCCGATGGTCTTGTGGTTCCGGTGACTGTGCTCCAGTGCGGTCCCTGCTACGTCGTTCAGAAAAAGGACATCGATCGCGATGGGTACAAAGCGTTGCAGCTTGGGTACAAGGAAGTGAAGGAGAAAAAACTCAACAAACCCCTTCTTGGCCATTTTAAGAAGGCCCAGGTTCCACCTTTGCGGTTCCTTGCAGAGTTCCACTTCAAAGACCATGAAAAGTACGAGGTGGGTCAGGTTCTCGATGTCAGTGGCTTCAGTGTTGGTGATCGAGTGGATGTCAAAGGAGTCTCCAAAGGAAAGGGCTTCCAGGGGGTCGTTCGGCGATTTGGATACGGCGGAGGACCAAAATCTCACGGCTCCATGTTCTACCGGGAGCCAGGATCCATTGGTGCAACAGACCCTGAAAAGGTTTTCAAAGGAAAGGGCTTACCGGGGAGAATGGGGAAGGATACGGTTACGGTAAGGAACCTTGAAGTCGTTGGAGTATACCCAGAGAGGAATCTCCTTCTTGTGCGTGGTGCTGTTCCAGGGCCAGCAGGAGGAAAGATTCTCGTCTTCAAAAGGGCATCATAGGGGGAGAAGAAAATGGAACTCGAGGTGAAAGATCGGACCGGTCAAGTTGTTGAAACAGTTTCGCTCGATGACGAGTGGCTTGAAGGCATGGAGGACAACCCCCACCTCCTCTACCTTTCGGTGAAAACCTTTCTTGATAATCAGAGACTGGGAACGGCGAAAACGAAGACCCGGGGTGAGGTACGAGGAGGAGGGCGAAAGCCGTGGCCTCAGAAGGGGACCGGGAGAGCGCGACATGGAAGCATCCGGTCACCTATTTGGCGTCATGGAGGTGTTGTCTTTGGTCCAAGGCCTCGGTCTTACTACCATGCGCTATCCAAAAAGGAGCGGCGTAAGGCGCTTTTCCTTGCATTACGGGATAAACTCCGAGAATCGTCTCTCATTCTTGTGGATAAGGTTGCTCTTCCGGCTCCGAAGACCAAGGAAGGCATGCGATTCCTTGAGGCCTTGCAGATTCGGGGGAAGGTGCTCATCATTCTCCAGTCGGCAGATGCCTTAGTGGCAAGGGCGTTCAATAACCTCCCTGATGTCACGGTGAAGCCGGTCAACGAAATCACCGCCTACCTTATCGTGAATACCGACTGGGTTGTGGCCGAAAAGGAGGCGTTCTTTTCCCTTTTGGAGGTGTGCGGGTATGAAAGATGAACGAAGCATCATCATTCACCCCATTATGACCGAGAAGTCGTTCCAGCTGCAGAAGGAGAATAAGTACGTTTTTCGGGTGGATCCCAGAGCAACGAAGCCCGAAATTAAGAAGGCTATCGAGGAGATGTTTGGCGTTACCGTTCTTAAGGTGCATACCATCAACGTTAAGGGAAAGAAAAAGCGCCTGGGACGGTTTGAGGGTCGGACATCGTCCTGGAAAAAGGCAATTGTCTTTGTGAAACCTGGCGAACGCATCAAGGCTTTTGATATCACGTGAAGAGAGGTTGAGAGTATGGGTATCAAAGAGTACAGACCGGTAACCCCAAGCCGGCGCCACATGACGGGGTATACCTTTGAAGAAATAAGCAAAGAGGGACCAGAGCGGTCACTTCTTGAGCCCTTAAAGAGTAAGGCTGGCCGGGACAACCAGGGCCGTATTGCGGTTCGTCACCGTGGGGGTGGGCATAAGCGAAAGTACCGAATTATCGACTTTAAGCGGGATAAGTTTGGCATTCCCGCGGTGGTGGAACGTATTGAGTACGATCCGAACCGTTCAGCCCGTATTGCTCTTTTGAAGTACGCGGATGGAGAAAAGAGGTACATCATTGCTCCCTTAGGGGTTTCAGTGGGCGATGTTTTGATAAGCGGTCCTGACGCAGATATCCGACCGGGGAATGCCCTTCCTCTGCGAAACATTCCTGTGGGAACACTCATCCACAACATCGAGCTCAGGAAAGGAAAGGGAGGGCAGCTCGTTCGCTCTGCAGGGAGTTACGCTCAGCTTTTGGCCAAAGAAGGAGATTACGCTCATGTCCGTCTCCCATCGGGAGAGATTCGTCTCGTGCATCTTGACTGTATGGCCACCATTGGACAAGTGGGTAACGTGGAACATGAGAACATCACCATTGGGAAAGCTGGCAGGAGTCGATGGCTTGGCATTCGTCCTACCGTTCGTGGCGTAGCGATGAACCCCATTGACCATCCTCACGGTGGTGGTGAAGGACGAGCTCATGGTGGGAGACACCCGGTGAGCCCATGGGGTCTTTTGACGAAGGGATACAAGACCCGGCGGAACAAGCAGACCGATAAGTGGATTATCAAGAGGAGAAAGTAAAACGGGAGGAGGCTGTGTCCTTTGGGTAGGTCCTCAAAGAAAGGTCCTTACGTAGACCCAAAACTCAGGAAGAAAATCGAAGAGCTGAATAAACGGGGAGAGAAGAGAGTTATCAAAACGTGGGCACGGGCCAGTGTTATCATTCCTGAAATGGTCGGCCACACCATCGCGGTGTACAACGGGAGAAGACATATCCCCGTGTACATCACCGAGCAGATGGTGGGACATCGTCTCGGGGAGTTTGCTCCAACGCGGACCTTTAAGGGTCACAGTGCTCCTACGGAGCGCTCAACGGCGCTGAAGTAAGAGGTGAGGGAGATGGAGGCGAGAGCAACGGCAAGATATGTCCGTATTTCGCCACGGAAGGCCCGCCAGGTGGTGAACCTCATCCGTGGAAAGAAAGCCCAGGAGGCGTTGGTCCTTTTGCGCTTTATTCCCAAAAAAGCGGCTCGTTTGGTGTACAAGGTTTTGAAGTCGGCTATTGCCAATGCCGAGAACAACTGGAACATGGACGTTGAAAATCTGGTGGTCTCGAAAGCATACGTCGATCAGGGACCAACCTGGAAGAGGGTCCATCCACGGGCTTTCGGCAGAGCGTACCTCATTCGTAAGCGCACTTCCCATATTACCATTGTGGTATCTGAAGCGGAGGAGGGAAGGTAGTTGGGGCAGAAGGTTAATCCTATTGGGCTTCGCTTAGGCATTGTAACCACCTGGCAATCTCGGTGGTATGCGGAGAAAGGTAAGTACACGAATTACCTTCTGGAAGATATAAAAATCCGTCGGTACGTTAAAGAGCGCTTTTACCGTTCGGGTATCTCAAAGGTTGAGATAGAGCGCCTTGCTAACCAGATTAAGGTGATCATCAAGACGGCTCGCCCTGGAATCGTCATTGGACGAAAGGGGAGCGAGGTCGAAAAACTTCGGCAGGAACTCCAGCAACTCACCGGGAATCCAAACATCCAGATTTCCGTTGAGGAGGTTCCTGTTCCCGAAATCGACGCCCAGCTTGTGGCGGAGAATATCGCAGCCCAAATAGAGCGACGGGTATCGTACCGCAGGGCGATGAAGCAAGCCATCGCTCGGGCCTTGAAGATGGGTGCCAAGGGTATTAAAGTTGCCTGTGCGGGTCGTCTCGCGGGAGCAGAAATCGCCCGGGAGGAGTGGTATAGAGAAGGTCGTCTACCTCTCCAGACGCTTCGGGCAGATATTGACTACGGCTTTGCTGAGGCGCTTACAACGTATGGCAAAATCGGTGTCAAGGTCTGGATTTTCAAGGGCGAGGTCATATCGCCAGGAGAAATCCTCGAGGAGGAAATTACTCTTCCTCAGGAGGAACAGTACGAGGAGGAGCTCGAAGACTATGTTGATGCCCAAGAGAGTTAAATACCGAAAGCAGCAGCGTGGAAGACTCAAAGGTACTGCGTACCGGGGTTGCGAGGTTGATTTTGGAGATTTCGGTTTGCAGGCGCTGGAACCTGCCTGGATTACCAATCCCCAGATTGAGGCGGCTCGTGTTGCCATCTCGCGACACATCAAGAAAGGTCGTATCTGGATTCGTATCTTCCCGGATAAGCCATATACCAAAAAGCCGGCAGAATCCCGAATGGGGAAAGGCAAAGGACCGGTGGAAGGATGGGTTGCGGTGGTTCGCCCGGGGAGAGTCCTCTTTGAGGTGGGAGGCGTGGATAAGGAGACAGCGTACGAGGCTCTTCGCATCGCCTCTCACAAGCTTCCGATAAAAACGCGGATTATCGAGAGAAGGGTTGAGTAGAGGTGATGGCGGTGAAGGCTTCGGAGCTGCGGAATTTTACAAACGAAGAGCTCAATCAAAAGCTCAAGGACCTCCGTATGGAGCTTTTTAACTTGCGTTTCCAGGCGATAACGGGGCAACTTGCAAACCCCAAGAGAATTCAGGCTGTGAAAAGGGATATTGCTCGTATTAAGACCATTCTTCGAGAACGAGAGCTTGCTGCCAGGCGGCAGGAGGGCCGTTGAATATGGGGATGCGGAAGAGATTCGTGGGCGAAGTGGTCAGTGATGCCATGGATAAAACTGTCGTTGTGCGAGTAGAACGTATTACCGAACACCCGCTCTACAAGAAAAAGATTCGGCGAAGCGTTAAATTCAAGGCACATGACGAGCACAACATGTGTTCAGTGGGTGATAAAGTCCTCATCGAAGAGACTCGGCCCTTGAGTAAAACCAAGCGGTGGATAGTGGTCGCTTTGCTTGAGAAAGCAAAGGTCAAGGGAGGAGAGGAAATTGATTCAGCCGAGAACCATGCTTGAGGTTGCGGACAATACCGGAGCAAAGCGCATCATGTGCATTCGAGTTCTGGGTGGGTCGAATCGACGTTACGCAAGTATCGGTGACGTTATCATCGCCTCGGTGAAAGAAGCCGAGCCTCACTCGAACGTCAAAAAGGGTGAAGTTGTTCGGGCTGTTGTCGTCCGTACGCGTCGGGCTGTTCGTCGTCCCGATGGAACATACGTTCGTTTTGACGATAACGCAGCCGTTCTGGTTACCAACCAGGATGTTCCGCGGGGAACCCGGGTTTTTGGTCCGGTAGGTCGCGAGCTCAGGGAGAAGAATTTCATGCGCATTGTGTCCCTGGCTCCGGAAGTCGTGTAGGGAGTGATGGTTATGGAACTGAAAGTACAGAGAGTGAAAGTCCCCATAAAGAAGGGGGACCTTGTTGAGGTTGTCCACGGGAAGGACAGGGGTAAGCGTGGGAAGGTTCTGGCCGTTTTCCCCAAAGATGGGAAGGCCATCGTTGAAGGGGTGAACATGGTCAAGAAGCACACCCGTCCGACCCAGGACAATCCTCAGGGAGGCATTATAGAGCGAGAAAACCCTATTCGGATTTCTAATCTGCGCCTCGTGTGCAGTCGGTGTGGACAGAAGACGCGCATCAAGAGGGTCAAAATGCCCGATTCCCGTTTTCGAGTTCGAGTTTGCAAGAAATGCGGTGAGATTATCGATAAGGTGTGAGAATAGGGGGGCTTAGGCAGTGTCCATTACCAAAGAGAAGTACTACAAGGAAGTTGTTCCGAAGCTCCTGAAGGAATTCGGTTACAAGAACATCATGCAGGTCCCAAGGCTTGAAAAGATCGTTATCAATATGGGTGTGGGGGATGCCACACAGAACCCTCGTTACCTTGACCTTGCCGTTGAGGAACTTGCCCTCATCACGGGCCAGAAGCCCCTTGTGACTCGGGCAAAAAAGTCTATCTCGAATTTCAAACTTCGTAAAGGAATGCCCATCGGATGCAAGGTGACGCTTCGCAAGGATCGGATGTACGAGTTTCTCGACCGCTTCTTGAACATTGCCATTGCCCGTATCCGTGATTTCCGCGGTTTTCCCGATAGTTGCTTTGATGGGCGGGGAAACTGCACCATTGGTATCGAGGAGCAGCTCATTTTTCCGGAAATCAGCTACGACCGTGTTGAGCGAGTGCGGGGTATGAACATCACCTTTGTAACTACCGCAAAAACCGACCAGGAGGCAAAAGCCCTCCTTGAAGGTTTGGGCTTGCCTTTCCGCAGGTAAAGGAGGACCAGGATGGCGCGTAAAGCAAAGATTGAAAAGAACAAAAAGCCCCAGAAATTTAAGGTCCGTTACCGAAACCGCTGTTCCCTGTGTGGGCGGCCCCGGGGGTATCTTCGGGACTTCGGGATGTGCCGGATTTGCTTCCGGACCCTGGCAAGCCGCGGTGAAATCCCTGGTATTACCAAGTCGAGCTGGTAGAGAGGAAGGGAGAGGAAATGGCGCACACTGATCCTATCGCCGATATGCTGACGCGGATTCGCAACGCCTCCAGGGCTGGGCATCCGACGGTTACGGTCCCTGCCTCTCGCTTGAAAATCGAAATTGCCCGCATTATGCGGGAGGAAGGATACATTAAGGACTACAGGGTTATCGCTAAGGAAGGAAACAAAAGAGACCTTCTCATCGAGCTCAAGTACGGTCCCCGTCGTGAGCGGGTCATCAATGGTCTTCGGCGTATTAGTAAACCTGGGCTCCGGATATATGCGGGAAAAGACGAGATTCCCATCCTCTTTGGAGGTCTTGGGACGGTTATCGTTTCTACCTCGCGGGGGGTTATGACCGGCAAAGAAGCACGAAAACTCGGCATAGGCGGGGAAGTACTCTGTTTCATATGGTAGTGGAGGAGGATGGTTATGTCGCGGATTGGGCGAAAACCTATTGAGATTCCGCAAGGAGTAGAGGTAACCATAGAAGGGACGACGGTCACCGTAAAGGGTCCAAAAGGAACCTTGACCCGAACTTTCCACCCTCGCATGCGAATCGAGAGAGAAGGCAACCTCTTGCGGGTAGTGCGTCCTGGAGATACGAAGCTTGACAAGTCTCTGCATGGTCTCACAAGGAGCCTTCTCTTCAACATGGTTGAAGGCGTCACGAAGGGTTTTGAAAAGGCCCTCGAGATCAATGGTTTGGGATACCGCGCCCAGAAACGAGGGGAGACTCTTGTTCTGAACGTTGGCTTTACGCACCCTGTGGAAATTGACCCTCCTGAGGGCATTTCCTTTGAGGTAGAGGGACAGGTCATCCGGGTTAAGGGCATTGATAAAGAAAAAGTTGGCCAGGTAGCGGCAGATATCCGCAAGATACGAAAGGTTGAGCCCTACAAGGGTACAGGCATCAAGTACGTTGACGAAGTTGTCCGGAGAAAGCAGGGTAAGGCAGCGGCGAAATAGTAAGGTAAGGGGGAGTGTTTGGGCAATGATTATCAGCGAAAAGCGAGGAAAATGGGAGCGCCGAATTCGCCGGCACCTAAGGGTTCGCAAAAGGGTGCGGGGGACTCTCGAGCGCCCTCGACTTTCGGTCTTTCGGAGTCTGAAGCACATCTACGCCCAGATCATCAATGACGATGAGGGAAGAACCCTGGTTGCCGCATCCTCTCTATCACCCGAGATTCGAGGTCTCAAGGGGACCAAAACGGAGATTGCTCGAGCTGTTGGGCGTCTCCTTGCGCAAAAGGCCTTGGAGAAGGGTATCACGAAGGTCGTTTTCGATCGCGGTGGGTACAAGTACCACGGACGAGTCAAGGCTCTCGCTGAGGGAGCGCGTGAGGCAGGGTTAATCTTTTAGGTGGAGGGTCGAAGCACTATGGGGAGAATCAACCCAGAGGGAATGGAGCTTCAGGAACGGCTCATTGCTGTCACCAGAGTCAGCAAGGTTGTCAAGGGAGGAAAGCGTTTTAGATTCCGGGCCCTTGTGGCTGTGGGGAATGGAGATGGTGTCGTCGGTATAGGCCTTGGCAAGGCGAAGGAAGTCCCCGATGCAGTGCGGAAAGCCGTGGAGAGAGCCAAAAGGTCTCTCATTCGATTCCCTATGCGGGGGACGACCATCGTTCATGAAGTACGAGGTGAGTTCGGAGCAAGTACTGTCGTCCTGAAGCCTGCAGCACCGGGAACAGGGGTCATTGCGGGTGGTACTGTCCGGGCGATTATGGAAGTGGCAGGGGTTAAGGACATCCTCACGAAGTCCTTAGGGAACAATAACCCTATTAATCTTGCTCTGGCGACTATGCGAGGACTGCAAAGCCTCCGGGATCCACGGGAAGTGGCGCTTCTGCGGGGGAAAACAATCGCAGAGCTTTTCGAGCCCCAGAAGGGAGGGAAGTGACGTGCCTGGGAAGATGCTGCGGATTACCTTGGCACGAAGTCCCATTGGACATCCTGAGTCCCACAAGCGCACCGTTCGTGCGCTGGGCTTTAAGAAGCTCTACGAGACCATTGTGAAGGAAGATTCTCCGTCCATTCGGGGAATGATTGCTAAGGTGAACTACCTGTTGAAAGTTGAGGAAATATAGGGGGAAAGAGGCATGAAGGTGAACGAGTTGCGGCCTGCAAAGGGCTCTTTTCATCGTCGCAAGCGAGTCGGAAGAGGGATAGGCTCAGGTCATGGCAAGACCTGTGGCCGGGGAACAAAGGGCCAGAAAGCTCGCTCGGGTGGTCAAATCCATCCTCGTTTCGAGGGTGGACAAATGCCCCTTGTGCGGAGGGTTCCCAAGAGAGGCTTTCATAACCCCTGTGCTGAGGATTGGGAAATCGTCAACGTGAGTGTCTTGAACTGCTTCGAAGACGGGACAGAGGTCACTCCTAAGCTTTTGCGAGAGGCAGGTATTGTGGAAGGAACGCGGTCGAAAGTGAAGATTTTGGCCAAGGGTAGCCTTGAGCGGCGTCTTGTGGTGCGGGCTCACGCGTTCTCGGCCCGGGCTCGAGCTTTAATCGAGGAAAGAGGCGGAAAGGCCGAGGTGCTGTAGCATGTGGGAGTCCCTGGTCAAGCTCTTTAAGATTCCGGACCTCAAGCGGCGCGTTATCTTTACTCTCCTCATGCTTGTCGTGTTCCGCATTGGTGCACACATCCCTGTTCCAGGAATTGACCCCAAAGCCTTAGCAAACGTTTTTGCGCGGGGTGGGGTGCTCGGGTTCCTCGACATGTTCGCAGGAGGCGCTCTGAGCAATTTTTCAATCCTTGCCCTGGGCGTTATGCCCTACATTAACGCTTCCATTATCATGCAGCTTTTGACATCTGTTATTCCTCAGCTTGAAGAACTGGCAAGAAGTGGCGAGGAAGGACGGGACAAAATCGCTCAGTACACCCGTTGGGGAGCAATTCTCCTTGCCTTCGTTCAGGGTTTTGGCATCACTGTGTGGATGGAGAACCTCGGCGTTGTCCTGGCCACAGGATGGGCATACCGCCTCACCGTTATCATCACCCTCACTGCCGGGAGCATGCTCCTCATGTGGCTTGGAGAGCTCATCTCCGACTTTGGAATCGGGAATGGTATATCCCTCATCATTTTTGCCGGCATCGTGGCTCGCCTTCTCCCTCAATTCTTCCGGACTTTTTCCCTCATCCGGGTTGGAGAGGTGAACCCGTTCTTCTTTGGGATTGCTCTTGTTGTTGCTGTACTCATTGTGGCCTTTGTTGTGGAGTTCCAGGAGGCTCAGCGGAAGATTCCCGTCCAGTATGCTAAGCGCGTCGTGGGGCGGCGCGTGTACGGTGGACAGAGCACGCATATTCCTATCCGAGTCATTCAGGGAGGGGTTATCCCAATCATTTTTGCCTCCTCTGTCCTTCTCTTCCCTGCAACGTTGGCACAATTTTTCGAGGGTTCAGGGTTCATGAAAGGCATCGCTAACGCTCTCTCTCCCAATTCGGCACTCTATCTCTCCTTGTACGCAGCACTCATCATTTTCTTCACCTACTTCTACACCGCCGTTACCTTTAATCCCGTGGAACTTGCGGAGAACATGAAAAAGTACGGAGGTTTCATCCCGGGTATACGTCCGGGAAGGCCGACCGTCGAGTACATTGACCGTTGCCTCACCCGTATTACCCTCTGGGGATCGCTTGCTCTTGCCTTCATCGCCATAATTCCTAACATCCTTGTGGACCTTACGAAGGTTACCACTTTTTACTTCGGTGGTACGGCGATTCTCATCATGGTGGGTGTGGCCATTGAAACGGTGACTCAACTTGAGGCACAGCTATTCATGAGGCATTACGAAGGATTCCTTCGAAAGTGAGGAGGAAAAAAGATGCGCATTATTCTCCTTGGACCTCCAGGGGCTGGTAAAGGGACACAGGCAAAGAAAATTGAAGGGGAGTTCGGTATTCCTCAACTTGCCACAGGAGACATCATCCGTCTTGCCATTAAGGAGGGCACGGAGTGGGGAAAGAAAGCCGAGCCCTTTGTTCGAGAGGGACAGCTTGTTCCTGATGAGGTTGTCATAGGGGTTGTGAAGGAAAGACTTTCCCGGGATGACGTGCGCAATGGGTTCATCCTTGATGGATTTCCGAGGAACTTGAAGCAAGCCGAGGCTCTCGAGGAGATATTGAAAGCTCTCGGGGTTTCCATCGATGCGGTGCTCTACTTTGACATACCCCCTGAAGAGCTCGTGCGGCGTCTCTCGGCCCGGAGGGTGTGCGAGAACTGCCAGACTCCGTACAATCTCATCTCGAGCCCTCCTCGCAACGATGGGGTGTGCGACCGCTGCGGGGGAAGGCTTGTCCAGCGGCCGGACGATACCCCTGAGGTTATCCGGAAACGTCTTGCGGTGTACGAGGAGCAGACCAAACCCCTTGTGGATTTCTACAAGGCCAGGGGTCTC
>JACIZN010000036.1:11932-15769 GCA_014359405.1 Candidatus Caldatribacterium sp. | reverse complement strand
CAGCCACACTCTCCCCATGAGCCGTAAACTCCACCCTCCCAAGCTCATAGGGGAACTTCTCTCCCTCAGGGGTAAAGTAGAGGGCGATCCAGCGGATGTGGTGCTCGGTGGTATTCGGATGGGGAATCTCCTTTCCAACCGTAACCTGAAATAGAGCCACCTCTCCTTTTGCCACCGTCTCCGGTCCTTCAATGGCGGGAACATGCTTTTCCTGCTTCCAATCCGCCGACTGGAAAAGGTCTGGGAAAGCCATCAGAACACCTCCTCAGAAGCTCTTAAACGAGGCTTTCGGGGTTCCACAGACGGGACAGAACTCGGGAACCTCGCCTTCCACCGTGTAGCCACAAACCGGACATATGGATACCACTCCAAGCTCAAGGTCCTTCCCCTGCAGGGCAGCTTCTTTAGCCTTCTGGTACATCTTGGCGTGAATCTTTTCTGCCTCAAGGGCGTAATGGGTGCTCCGTTCCGACTCCTTCTCACCCTGGAACTTGGCGACTTCGTTGTACACCGGGTACATTTCCTCAACCTCAAAGGTCTCTCCGGCAATGGCCATATCGAGGTTCGCCACTGTATCGTTCACGTTGCCCAGGGCCCGGTAGTGGTTCGCCGCATGAACCTGTTCTGCGTAGGCGATGGCTCTGAAAAGACGAGCGATGTTGGGTTTTCCCTCTTTTTCTGCCACCTCGGCAAAGATGAGGTACCGCATGTGGGCCTGGGACTCCCCAGCGTAGGCATTCTCCATGTTCCCCTGGGTCATTTTGTGGGAGATTTTCGCCATTCGCTCAGCCTCCCTTCCTTTTTAAGAGGAAAAACCGGGTATTTTTTCTTCTATTCCCGGCAACCCCCTAAATTTTTGCACTCCCTTGCCGAATACTTAGGATGGAAAGGAGGAGAGGTGCGATGGCACTGAAAATCCAGAGGAACCAGAAAAGCCAGATCCGCTATAAGGAAATCGTCGCCTGCATCCTTGAGGAGAAGGGAGAAAATTCCCCTCAAGACCACGAAAAGGCCGTACCTCAGGGGTCTTCCTCGGGAAAAAGTGAGGTACAATAGTCGCAGAAACCTTCAGGGAGGTGGAAAATCGTGCAGGTTGTAGAACTCCACGGAGCAAGGGTTCCAGTTATCGGGCTTGGTACCTGGGATCTCCGGGGTGAAGAGGGGTACCGGGCGGTTCTTCGTGCCCTATCTTTGGGTTACCGCCACATCGACACTGCTGAATTCTATGACAACGAAAGGGAAGTGGGAAGGGCCATTAAGGACTCCCAGGTCCCAAGGGATGCGATTTTCCTCACCACCAAAGTCTGGTACACACATTTACGTTTTCAGGACCTCATCCGCTCCTGTGAGGAGAGCCTACGGAAACTTGGAACTGACTACGTGGACCTTTACCTCATCCACTGGCCGAATGAGGCTGTTCCCCTTGAGGAAAGTCTTGAGGCCATGGAAAAGCTCAAAAAAGACGGAAAGGTTCGCTTCATCGGAGTGAGCAACTTCGACGTTGACCTCCTCGACAAAGCCCGACGCATAGCAAGTTCCCCAATTCTCACCGACCAGGTTGAGTACCATCCCTACCTTTCCCAGAAGCCCCTCCTTGAGTACTGCCAGAAAAACCGGGTGATTCTCACCGCCTACTCTCCCCTTGCCCGAGGCCGCCTGTCCCAGGACCCACTCCTTGTGCGCATCGCTGCAAAGTACGGGAAAACCGTTGCCCAGGTGGTCCTCCGCTGGCTCATCGAGCAGGACATGGTTGTTGCCATTCCCAAGGCAAAAGACGAAAAGCACCAGAGGGAGAACCTTGAAATCTTTGATTTCTCCCTCACCGAGGAGGAGAAGGAGGCCATTGCCCACCTTGACCGGGGAGAGAAAGTAGCCACAAGGCTCTGATGCGACGAGTTCTCCTCCTTTTGCTCTTTCTCACCGTTTTTGTCCTTCCGGCACATGCCCTCCCCCGGTACATTTTCCTCTTCATAGGGGATGGGCTGGGGCAGGAGGAGATTGACCTCTACAAAGCTTCGGTCCCTCAGGCCTCCTTTAGCGCTTTTCCCGTTCACGTTCTCCTTGGAAACCTCACGGCAGATGGAAGAATTCCAGATTCTGCGGCTTCAGCAACGAGTATTGCCTGCGGCGTCAAGACGAAAGAAGGAACCCTCGCCCAGGACGCCTCTGGCCGACCAGCGAAAAGCATAGCCCAGGAAGCAAAAGAAAATGGACTTCGAGTGGGCATTATCACCAACGTAGCCCTGAACGACGCAACTCCTGCCGCTTTCTACGCCCATGCTTCTTCCCGGAGAAACTACGACGAAATCGCCCAGCAGCTCATCGAAAGCGGCTTCGACCTTTTTGTGGGAAGCGGCATCGCTACCTCGACAAGAGAAAAGCGGGAGGAAATCCTCCACCATGCTCAAGCAAAGGGATACTCAATCACCAGGGATTTCCAGGAATTCACGAGCTTCAAGGGACCGCTCCCCCTTCTTGCTCTCCTCCCCTTCACCTTTGCCATCGACCGAAAAGAAACCTCTCCAACCCTTTCTCAGTGCGTCCGAAAAGCCATAGAGCTCCTCCAGGGCCCTCGGGGTTTTCTCCTTGTCATTGAAGGGGGACGCATCGACTGGTGCAACCACATGAACGATATCGCTTCCTCCCTTAAGGAGCTCGAGGAATTCGATGCCGCCATCTGGGAGGCTCTATCCTTTGGCAAAAAGCACCCTGAAGAAACCCTTGTTCTTGTGACCGCAGACCACGAAACGGGAGGGCTTCGTTTGAAGAGAAAACCCTCTCCCGTGGCGCTTCGTCAGAAAGGTTCATATGAGCGTTTCTTCACAGAGCTTGCAGCTGTCCCTTTCGAGAAAGAGACACTCCGACAGTTCATCTCTTCCTTCTGGGAAGAGGAATCGGAAATCGAAGAGATTCTTGCGAATTTTCTCGCCTCGAAAGACGAGAAAACACTCTGGATTTCCCTTGCCCGTCTTTTTGCAGAGAAAGCCGGAATTTCCTGGAGTACCACAGGGCACGCCGCCCTTCTGGTTCCCCTGTACGCCTGGGGAGAGGGAGCTCTGCTCTTTGCAGGTGCTACGGAGAACACAGATATTGCCAGGATTCTCAGGGAAGAAGTTGTATCCGAGAGAGTGTTTTGATATAAAAAGTTGGGTAAGGAGTTGGTCGCCAAGGTGCTCCAGGTAGGAAAAGTGCTGCGCGCAGAGGGAGAGTACGCGCTGGTCCACGTGGAGAAAAAATCCGGATGCGGCGGGGAGCGATGCCCCTTGAGTTCCTCTCTCATTGACGATTCCCGAAGTGACTTTTACACCGTTTCTGCCCGAAACGACATCGGTGCCTCCGTGGGGGATTTGGTGCTCGTCAAAGCAAAGGATACGGTTCTTCTTGGTATAGCCTTTTTCCTCTACCTTTTCCCCATCCTCCTTGCCCTTGGGGTGTACGCGCTTTTCAGGGCCCTCTTTCCCCAGGAATCCCTGGCTATTCTTGGGCTCTTCGGTAGTCTCGGGGTATCTTTCCTCTTCCTTCGTCGACTCAACACGAGACTAACCATTGAGTACCGAATCGTGGACTTTGCCAGCACGAAAGAATGCACGGAGTGTCCTCTCTTTACAGGTTCTAAGCGGTGAGGGCGGTGGAAAAGTTCTCTCAGGTTCTCTTGGGACGGAAAGGTCGGGGGTACGGAGCAGTAGTCTTTGGCTTTGCTCTCCTTCTCATTTTCACCATATTCCACGGAAAGCTCATGGAAGAACCAAAGCCTGTGTGGGTGTCCTTTCTTGCGGGGGGCATTGCCTCCCTCTTTTTCGGCATCCTTACCCTCGCTTTTGAAGAGAAAGTGCTCTC
>JACIZN010000036.1:6297-11922 GCA_014359405.1 Candidatus Caldatribacterium sp. | reverse complement strand
TTGCGTTCCTCCTTGAGTACATCCCCGACCGCATCTATTTCAAAGACCGAAGGGGCCGCTTCATCGGGGGAAGTCGCTCCCTTGCCCGGTACTTTGGCTTTGAGCGGGTTGAAGACCTCATCGGGAAAACCGACTTTGACCTCTTTTCCTCTCCCCATGCCGAAGAGGCTTACGCCGACGAGCAACGCATCATGGAAACAGGAGAAGCTATCATCGGCAAGGTCGAGCGGGAAACCTGGCCCGATGGACGCATAACCTGGGTACTCACGACCAAGGTTCCTCTCCGGAATGAAAAAGGGGAAATCATCGGGATTGTGGGAGTTTCAAAAGACATGACCGAGCTCAAGGAAAAAGAAGAGGCTCTCGAAAGAGAACGGCAATTCCTGAACAGCGTCTTTGAGGGAATCCAGGATGGGCTTTCTGTCCTCAGCCGGGATCTCACCATCCTCCGGGTGAACTCTTTCATGGAGCGCCTTTACGAAGACGCCATGCCTCTTGTGGGGAAAAAGTGCTACGAAGCCTACTACAATCGCCAGGTTCCCTGCTTTTTCTGTCCCACAATCCCTGCCATGGAGACCAAGAAAAAGGTAACCCACATTGTCCCCTACACGAGAAAAGGCGAGGTTGCAGGATGGCTTGAGATCACCGCGTATCCTTTTACGGATAGAGACGGTAACGTCCTTGGTGTCATTGAGTACGTCAAGGATGTCACCGACCGCGTGAGGGCTGAAGATGCTCTCCGGGAAAGCGAGCGCAAATTCCGAACCCTCACCCGTCTTGCTCCGGCAGCCATCATCATCTACCAGGGTGGCCGCTTCGTGTGGTGCAATGAGGAAACCGAGCGGCTCACCGGCTACACCCAGGAAGAACTCCTCTCGCTTCCCGTGGACTCTGTGGTTCATCCCGACTTCAGAGAGCGAGTGCGAAGGAACGCTGCCCTGCGAGAGGAAGGGAAAGAAGCGGAAACCCAGTACGAGGCGAAAATCATCCGCAAAGACGGGGAGGAACGGTGGATTCTCATTCGAGGGGCTACCATCCGCTACCAGGGACAGTATGCCGGTCTTGCGGTGTGCCTTGACATCACCAAGGAAAAGGAGCGAGAGGCCCGGCTCCTCCACCTGAACTCCGTCCTCAAATCCGTTCGTAATGTGAACCAGCTCATCACCAAGGAGAAGGATAGGGAACGCTTGGTCCAGGGGGTTTGCCGGGAACTCGTTGAAGGATGTGGGTACACTGGCGCCTGCGTGGTGCTTTTCCCAAAGGATGACAAACCCCCGCTCAAGTTAGCCTTAGGATTCCCCCAGGAGGCTTTTGAAGCTTTCAGTGCAACGTGTAGCCTTGAGGTGGCCCTTGAAGAGCTCCAGAAGTTCCCCGTAAAAAAGGTTCGAAAAATCTCCTCCGAAGACCCCTGTGGGATGCCTCTTGTTTCCCTCCTTCGCCCCGGGGAAGGGCTTTTCGTCGCCCCTCTTGAGTGGGGCGAGACCCTCTACGGGTTCATAATTGCCTCTCTCCCTCTCCCCTTCGTTGAGGATGAGGAAGAAGAAATGCTCTTTCTCGGGCTCTCCCAGGACCTCTCCTTTGCCCTGCACAGCATTGACCTTGAGGAGATTCGAGAGAAGGCTCGAAGAGCCCTCGAGGTGAGTGAGGAGAAGTTCCGGACCCTCGCCGAATCTCTTCCCGTGGCGGTGCTCATCCGGACCAGAGGGCAATGGATATACGCTAACCCCTTCGTTGAGGTCCTCACCGGGTACAAACCCGAGGAATTCCTGCAAGAAGAACTTTGGCAGGAGGTATCCCCAGAGGGTGCAGGTATCGTTACCAGGTGGGAAAAGGAGTCAGGGGTAATCCCCTTCGAGCAGGAATTCAGTCTCAGGACAAGGGGTAGCGAGCGCAAGTGGGTCCTTGCCCGTTTTACCCCCGTGCGGTACCAGGATGAAGAAGCCCTCCTCGTTCTCCTCCTTGACCTTACGGAACGGAAACTCGCCGAGGAACGCATTCGATACCTCACCTTCCATGATGTCTTCACCGGCCTCTACAACCGAACCTTCTTCGAGCAAGAAATGGTCCGCCTTGATGCTCCTGAGAATCTCCCCCTGAGCGCCATCATGGGGGATTTGAACGGTCTGAAACTTGTCAACGACACCTTTGGCCACGCCATGGGGGATGAGCTTCTTCGCCAGGCAGCGCAAATCCTCAGGCGAATGTGCGAGGAGAGAGGAATCGTTGCCCGGCTTGGAGGGGATGAATTCGTGGTGCTTCTCCCCCGCACCACAAGTCAAGAGGTACAGGCCCTTGGGGAACGTATCCAGGAAGAGTTTCGAAAGACCACGGTCGAATCCATCCCTCTGAGTATTTCCCTCGGTTACGGCACCAAGGTGGACCCTGAAGAGCCTCTTGATGACGTCATCCGCATCGCCGAAAACTGGATGTACCAGCGCAAACTCACCGAGAGCACGAGCTTCCACAACCAGGTTCTCCAGGCCTTCCGGGCGTCCCTGCGAGCCGTGACTCAAGAGACGGAGGAGCACTCCCAGCGGATTCGGGACCTTGCCCTGCGACTTGGAAAAGCCCTGGGGCTTTCCCAGCGAGAACTTGATGAGCTCAGTCTCCTTGCCGAGTTCCACGATATTGGGAAAATCGCCATTCCCCAGGGGATTCTTGAAAAGCCCGGTCCTCTGGATGAAGAGGAATGGGCCATCGTCAAAAAGCATCCCGAGGTGGGCTTTCGCATCACCCAGTCCATCTGGGAACTCTCTTCCATCGCCAACTACATCCTCTTCCACCACGAGCGCTTCGACGGGACAGGGTACCCCCGGGGCCTCAAGGGTGAGGACATTCCCCTTCTTTCCCGTATTATCGCCATCTGCGATGCCTACAACGTCATAGTTACCGGCCGTCCGTACCGAAAGGCAAGAACCAAAGAAGAAGCCATTGCAGAGCTCAAGCGCTCGAGCGGAACCCAGTTCGACCCTCGCATTGTTGAAGTTTTCATCAAGATTCTCGAGGAGTCCCAACCCCAAGATCCGTCGGCGCCCGCCCAAGGGACCGGAGAAGACTGAGGGTGGCAGCAATCTGTTCCTCCATGGTTTCCTGTACGTGCGCCCTCTGTGGGTAGAGATCGTACTTTGGGCGAAAGGCAAGAGGGGTAACGTTGAGCATGAGGGAATTCGCCCCGGCCAAAAGCCCAAGCCGCGCCGCCTGAGGGTCAAGGGTTTCGAAAGCAGTGGTAACGAGGATCTTTGCCCTCTCCGGGTCAACAATTCGGGCCACCGCAAGAGCATTGAGCACCCAAAAGGGAGGCGGAGGAGAGAAGGAAGAGAGAGGAGTCCCGGGGTGAGGAATGAAGGGACCGAAACTGTACATTTCCGCACCAAGGGATTTCGCAAGGAGAATGTCCTCAAGGATACCCTCAAGGGTCTGTCCCGGAAGACCGATGAGCCCTCCAGTGGCCACAAGGTACCCAAGCTCTAAGGCTTTCTCAAGGTGAGCTAAGCGAGTGGCAAGCGTGTATCCCGGATGGAGTTTCGCATAGAGGGAGGGGTTGCCCGTCTCAAAACGAAGCAGAAGCCCTCGTGCCCCTGCCTCGTAGAGCTCTTCAAGACCCTCAAGGCCCACCTCCCCAAAGCTCACAAAGATGAGTACGGCGTGCCGTTTTCTGATTTCCCGAACTATACGCGCAAGCTTCTCCACAGAAAGGCCAGGGTCCTCCCCGCTCTGGAGGACGAGAGCCTGGAAACCGTACACCTCAACAGCCTCAAAGGAAGCAGCAAGAATCTCCTCCTCCGTCATCCGGTACCGGGAAAGGCCTCGGTTGTGAAGGGAAAGACCGCAGTACGCGCAGTTCCGGCGACAGAAGCTTGAAATTTCAAGAATCCCATGCACGCAAGCGCCATTCCCAAGATTCTTCCGTCGCAGGAAATTGGCTACTTTATAGAGGTACTCTCGCTCCCTTGGATTCTTGAGGCGCAAAAGCGTCAGGAGTTCCTCCCTTGAGAGGGGACGTTCCTCGAGGGCCTTGTCCAGGATACGGAGAACGTTCCTTGCCACTCCGTTTCCCTCCACCGCGAGGCGGCTGAGGCGCAAATCGAGCTCCTGGAGTTCAAAAAACGTTTCCTTCCAGGTGGCAAGGACTTCCTGAGCCTCCTCGGGAGGAATAACCTTGATGACGAACCCTCCCTGGGCGTAGACGAAATCCCCCACCCGGAGGAAGGGCATCTCGTTGTACGCCCGTTTCCGTTCCCCAAAGTACTCAATCGTGGCCACCCGTCCATCAAGAGCCACAACCTGTCCAGGAATGGCGTAGCACACCCTTACTCCCCCTCAAAACCAAGAAGGCGCAGCTCCCGGGCTGGACTCTCCTCAACGGTAACCTCCGCTCCCTCAAGAATAGTCCCCCGGGCGCACTCGGCGAAAAAGTGCCGGAGGATTTCAGGGTCGATTTCGGTGAATCCCCCCACCCGGAGGTACACCCTGGTGACTTTTTGCATTCCCTCTTCCTCCGCACGCCGCAGGATATCCTCGAAAACTTCCCGAACAAGACGGAGCTCATGCACGCTGGAAAACCTCCTCAAGGTACGAAAGCACTGCCTGGGCAGCCTCTTCGACAGCTCTACTCAGCCCTTCCCCAAAAGATACATCCTGGGGCTCGATTCCCACAAAGAGAACGAGACAGCCCACCTCTTCAGCGATGAGGCGGGCAAGAACGGGCAGGGGAAACATGTGGGTGCTTAAGGTGGTGGCCACGATTTCTTCTTCCGAGAGCACCCGAACCTCCCCCGGGGTTCCTCCAAAGGAAGCCGCATCTACAAAGACAACTTTTGCCGGTCTCTCCCTAAGGATATCGTCCAAAACGCGCTCTGGAGTGAATCCCGCAAGAACAACCGAGAAAGAAGGAGAGGTGAATCGTGCTGCTCTCTCTCCGATGTACATCCCCACCCCGTCGTCCCTTCGGAGGGGATTCCCCACTGCCACAAGGACCATTTTGCCCTCGCTCGAAGGCTCAAGAGCTTTCCTTACCCTATCGTCCAACAAAGGAGACGTTGAGGAAATGGGTCGAACAGGAAATGCATGGGTCATAGGCCCGCACGAGCATCTCAAGAGCCAATCGAATTTCCTCGTCACTCCGGTCGAGGATTTCCGGAACGAGCTTCCGCATGTCGTACTCGATATTCCGGAGGTTTTGTCCAGTAGGAATAACGCAGTTGGCGTTCACGATACGGCCGTGTTCGTCAACCTCGTAGTGGTGGTACAGAGTCCCCCGAGGTGCCTCAACCGCCCCGACACCACTTCCAGCACGTACCGGGATGCGCTTCGCCTCATTGAGACCCACGACAATCTCCTCTTCGTAGTTGATACCCGACTGCAGGAATCCCTCAACAATCTCCCGGGCATGGTAGAGGCAGTGGAAGCACTCCACAAGTTGCGCAACGGTGTTGAGATAGGGATTGGTTACCTTGCGATTCATGCCAAAGAGGTCTCCAACCTCTTTCGCCTTTGGATGAAGCTTTCCGTAGTTCAGGTTGAGGCGAGCCAGAGCTCCCACCATGTAGGAATCCCGGCTCAGGCGGGTGTGCTTGGCGGTTGAGTGGGGAACGACGAACTCGTTGGTGATTTTCTGGTACTCTC
>JACIZN010000036.1:0-6287 GCA_014359405.1 Candidatus Caldatribacterium sp. | reverse complement strand
GGTACTCTCTTTTTGGAAGGCGAACCCCATCGGTTGAACCAATGTCGCCCATGAGGAGAGGGTACTCATCGTCATCCGAAACGAGAGCCACGTACTCTGTTTCCCGCTCAAACTCGGGGAAACGGAATCTCTGGACGAGCTCCACCGTGGCTTCAAGGTCGGGAATCATGCTCTCCAGGAGCTTACCCATAGCCTCAAGGTCCTGAGGTCGAGGAAGTTTTGTGAACCCACCCACGACGCAGCTTATGGGGTGTACATGGCGCCCAAGGAGGATGTCGCAGACATCGTTACAGGTCTTTTTGAGCCGCAACGCCCTCCGAACCACAGCATTGTGCGTATCGATGAGGGGAACAAAGCTCTTCACCCCGAAAAGGTCTGGAGCCACGAGGAAGTAAATATGGAGGATGTGGCTGTCGAGGATCTCAAGGTCCAAGAGGAGCTTCCGGAGCTTAACGGTCTGCTCACTGGGGACAAAGCCTATGGCATCTTCAGCTGCCTGTATGGAAGCAAGAGAATGAGCACAGGCACAGATGCCACAGATACGAGATGTAATGTGCTGGGCTTCAAAAATGGACCGCCCCCGGAGCATGCCTTCGAAAAAGCGCGGCGATTCAATAATTTCCAAACGGCACTCCTGCAGCGTCCCATCACGCACATCCACCACAATGTTCCCATGCCCCTCAACTCTTGTGAGGTACTCTACGTCAATGCGCACGTTTCTCCCCATGGTTCTTTTCTGCCCCTTTCAAAATTCGACAGGCATTGTACATGTCCATTCTCCGCACGAGAAACTCAAGGCTCACCCCGTACTGCCTGAGAACCTCAAGGAATCCCTTCTCGTTGGGATTCGAAACCATCCCCCGGCATCCGTAGCAAATGTTGCCGTTATTGATGCACCAGGAGTTGCACCCTGCCCTTGTGATAGGACCAAGACAGGTTAGGCCCCGCTCATAGAAACAGACATTCTCGTTGAACTTGCACTCGACGCAAACCGCCACATCCGGAACATGGTAGGGAATCCCCAAAAGGGCGCACTTGAGGACCTCGAGGAACTCCGGCTGGTACACCGGACAACCGTGGACGAAGTAATCCACCATGACAACCTCGTGCAGGGGCTTGGTGGGAATGGTCTCAAAAAATTTCGCCCCTTCTCCGTACACGTACTCTTTGATTTCCTCAAGGTCAAAGGCATTCTTCATTCCGTTGACGCCTCCAATGGTTGCACAGGACCCGTAAGCAATAAGGATTTTCGAGCGCTGGCGGATTCTCTTCACCCGTTCCACATCGTGAGGAGTAGTGATACTTCCTTCGACAATGGCAATGTCGTAGACGCCATCCCACCGCTCGCTCATTGTTTCCCGGAACTCCACAAGGTCAACAGAACCCAAAAGCTCCAGAAGTGGCTCGCCGAGATTCGCCACCTGGAGCTGGCAACCCTCGCAGCAGGTGAAATCAAAGAACGCAACCTTTGGCGCCTTCATCATATCGCCCCTTTGAGAGTTTTGATTCGCTCGTAGAAGAAAACCGGACCATCCTGACAGCAGTAGATATCATGAATCTGGCAGTGACCACACTTACCAAGACCACACTTCATGTGCCGCTCAAGGGAGAGGATGATTTGGCTCTCCGGAATACCTTTCTTTAGGAGCTCGGCGATGACGAAGCGGTACATGACCGGTGGACCAACCATAACCGCAAAGGTCTCCCGAGGATTGATATCCACTCCAGGAATGAGGGAGGTGACAAGGCCCACGTTTCCCTTCCAATCGGGGTCTGCCTGGTCCACCGTGCACTGGAACCCCACATCCATACGGCGCTGCCACACCTCAATCTCGTCCCGGAAAAGGAGGTTCTGTGGGTCCTTGCACCCGAAGAGCACATGGACTCTCCCGAAATCCCGCCGATTGTCCATGACGTAGTTGATGAGAGAGCGCAAAGGAGCAAGGCCAATGCCACCGGCAATGAGGAGGAGGTCGTGCCCCATGAGCTTGGTTACCGGGAAACCAACTCCAAAGGGACCTCGAATCCCTACAATATCTCCCGGTTCAAGGCGGTGCAGGGCATTCGTCAGCCGACCCACAGCACGTACACAGAGCTCAAAACTCTTCCGCTGCGTCGGCGAGGAACAAAGGGATATTGGTGCCTCTCCCACCCCAACGAGCGAAACCTCAAGGAATTGCCCCGGTTCAAAATCGAGAATTTCTCCTCCCACGAGGGCGAGTTCAAAAAGCTTATCCTTCTCCGTGAGACGAACGGTACGAAGAATCTGGGCTTCCTTGACCTCGTATCCCGTGTGACTTATGAAGAGCTTCTCCATAGGAATCACCCCCGCAGGGCCCCAAGGTATCCCGTTTCCTGGGCAAGCTGCGTAATGGTCTCCTTCAGGTCGATTTTCGCCATGCAGACCCGACTGCAACGCCCACACCCGGTACAGAAGAACCGATTGTACCGCTTCACCGGATACGAGAACTTCCGGTTGAACCGGTGACGCTTCCGATCTGAGCGTTCCGCCCGAAAGCTCTCACCGCTTGCAATCTTTGCAAAAGGTTCATTCTGGCACGAATCCCAGACCCGGATGCGTCTCCCCGTGGTGAGATCAAGGTTCAGAACATCCTTCACATCAAAACAGTAGCACGTGGGACATACGTTCGTACAGTTCGCACAGGAGAGGCATCGGCTCCCAATATCCTCCCAGACCTTGGCCTCAAACCCTTCCTGGAACATGCGGGGAAGCAGGAAACGGTCAACTGGAACCTCGGGACGGAAAATCTCTGCCTTCCGAGCCCGAAGCACCTCAAGGTCTTTCAGGTGCTTGGGTTCTGCTTTCTGGAAGAGACCAAATCCCCAAGCTATGTCCTCTCCTCTCTGGGTCCCCACGTGAACCAGAAAGTAGTCTCCAAGGTCGGTGAAGAAGAGGTCGTACCCTCCCTGAGGGAGGAACGTTCCCATGAGTCCACACGAAGCGTACGCATCACAGTACTCGTTGCACTCAAGCCCTATGATGGTGACGTAACCTTTGCGAACGAGGTAATTGAGATCTTTCGGACGATCGCTGAACACCACATCGAGGCACTGGATTCCGGCAAGATCGCAGGTATGGACTCCAAAGAGAACAATGTGTTCCACCTCGACCACGGGATGGAGCTTCTGTCCTTCTCGCAAATTGTACTCCGCAAGGGTCTCATACTGGGGCATGAAGTACTTCTTGGGAGGAAGGATGGTGGGGATGTACCGGAGGGCTATGTCTCTTGCGTCCTCAACCTCCTCAAAAGCGAAGTGGCGCTCTCCCTTTTTCTTTGGGGCCACAACCTTGCCGTGCTGCCTCAGGAATCCCACGAACGGACCCAGGTCGCTTTTCACGAGAACAACGTAGTCCATTTCTCGTCCCCCTTCTGGTATTGTTTTACCTCATTACCGCAATGAATGCAAGACACAAATCCTCTCAGCTCTTACGCTCAGGAACTACCTTAGGGGAATCGGCGAAAAGCTTGAGAATGCCAAATTTTACCTGTCTTGCGCCGTGAACGAAACGGTAGGTAACTCCAGAAAGTCCTTGACTTCCCCCCTGAGGCGTACTACGTTCTTTTGAGTTTCCCAAGTTCTCAAGTACCACTGAGGGGGGTTCTGGAAATGCATCCCTTTCTCGCACTATCCGAGCAATGGGTCGACGACTCCTTGGAACCGCTCAGAGTTCTCGCCCTTCTCCTGTACTGCTTTTGGGTCTACGAGACCATCGTAGCCCTTCGGGGATTCCAATCCCCTCGTCCTCTTCCAAGAGCTCGACGGTTCAGGAAATTCGCCGTCCTCATCCCTGCTCACAACGAGGAGAAAGTCCTGGGGCCACTCCTTGAGAGCTTGAAGAGACAAGAGTACCCAAGAGAGTTCTTCGACGTTTACGTCGCCTGCGACGCCTGCACCGACCGGACCAAAGAAGTTGCCCTTGCCCATGGAGCCTTTGTCCTTGAACGAAACGACCCCAAACGCCCTGGTAAAACGCACGATGCCATAGCCCTCTTTGATGCTGACAACCTCGTCCATCCTCAGTTTCTCTCCCGGATGAACGACTACCTTGAGGCCCACGAGGACGCAGAAGTCATCCAGGGGTACCTTGAGACGAAAAATCCGGATCACTCCTGGCTCACCAGGATGTACGCTTTGGCGTACTGGTACGCCAACCGGTTCTGGCAACTTGCCCGGGCAAACTGGGGACTCTCAGCTACCTTAGGAGGCACAGGCCTTGTCATAAGGACTTCCTGCATTTCCCGTCTGGGATGGAACCTGAAGAGTCTCACCGAAGATCTCGAGTTCAGCGTTCAGGTGGTGCTTGCGGGAGGCAAAGTCCACTGGAACGAGTGGGCCATAACCTATGATGAGAAACCAACTTGCTACGCCTCAAGCCACCGCCAGCGCACCCGCTGGATGCAGGGACATTCCTTCATCCTCTGGCGGTATGGATGGAAACTTCTCCTGAAATTCCTCCTCAGCGGACATCTCCAGTACCTGGACTACCTTCTCTACCTTTTCACACCTTTGAGCATCGTCCTGACCACAGTTTCTGTAGCTTTTGAAGCCCTGAGGCGGGGAGTTTGCGGAAACACATCTTCTCTCCTGTACCTGTACCTCTGGATTCCCCTTGCCCTTGTCCAGAGCGCCTACCAGGTGGTCCTTGGTCCTTCCCTCAAGGAGGGCCGCTTCACCTTGCGGTACCTTCCCTACTTTGCCCTGTACACGGTGTACGGCTTAAGCTGGATACCCATTGTCTTTTCGGGTGTTCTGCTCTCCTGGAACCAGAGACGGTGGGTCAAAACCGAACACAGCTGTGCCATTTCTATCAAGGAGATCCTCGGGGAATCCGCAGCATCAAAGTAACGGGGCCGCCGAAGCGGCCCTTTTTTGTCATCCCTTCACCGCACCCATGGTGAGGCCGCGAACGATGTAGCGCTGGACAGTGAGGGCAAGGAGAGTCGGTGGGAGTATGGCAAGGAGAAGCCTCGTTGAGACGTACCAGAACTGCACTCCCTGAGTGTGCTCTGTACCGGCGATGATAATGGTCATAGGGGTTGCGTTCTTGTAGGTGAGAACGAGGGCAAAGAGGAACTCGTTCCAGGCAAAAGAGAAACAGATAATGACTGTCGCTACAAGCGCTGGCGCCGCCAGAGGCAGGGCAATCCGCAAGAAAGCTTCCCACCGGGAGCATCCATCAACCAACGCAGCTTCCTCAAGCTCAACCGGCAGCTCCCGGAACATGTCCTTCATAATGAGTACGGCAAAGGGCATGGCAAAGGTGGTGTTGACAAGAATAAGGGCCACTCTTGTGTCCAAAAGACCTAAAGACTTCATGAGGAGGAAGAAAGGAATAACTGTGGCTGCAGGAGGGAGGAAGCGCTGGGAAAGGAACCAGAACGCCATGCTCTGGTTCCGCCATTTCACGTACTTGTACCGGGCTAATCCATATCCCGCAAGGGTTCCCAAAGCCACGGCAATGAGCGAAGCAAAAACGGCGATGATGATGCTATTCGTGATTCCCCGGAGAATTTCTGGACCCCGCTGCGTGAATTCCGTCTGCCAGTTACTCAAGGTCGGAGTGAACTGGAGCCAGGGAATGCTACTCAGGCGAAAGACGTCCGCCGGTTTTTTAAAGGATGTAATAACGGTCCAGTAGAAGGGGAAAAGCACCCACAAGATGGCAATGACCACAACCACCCACGTTAGGACTTCCGCAACGATGGAGCCTTTTCTCCTGTGCATCGTCTCTCTCCCCTACTCGTAGAGTTCCCGGTATCTCCGGAAAAAGAGGAGCCCGATAATCATTGTGATGGCTAAAAGGAAATAGGCCATGGCGCTGGCATAGCCCAGGTCGAAGTTTCGAAGACCCTGAGTGTAAATGTAGAAGGTAAGGGTTCTTGTTGCCGTTCCCGGACCACCGCTTGTGAGGCTAAAGGGAATGTCGAAGGCCTTAAAAGCATCAACCATGCGGAGCATGATGACGGTTCCAAGGACCGGCGAGAGGAGAGGAAGGGTGATGTGCCGGAAAATTGCCCAGCTCGAAGACGTATCGATAACAGCGGCTTCGTAAATCTCGTCAGAAATCGATTGTAACCCTGCCAGGAGAATGATGAAGGCAAAAGGCGTCCACTGCCAGATATCAACAAGACAAATGGCCAATGTCGCCCAAAGAGGATGAGAAAGCCAGGGGACCTTCCCCAAACCGATGTACTTCAGGAGGACATTGATAGGCCCATTCTCTTCGTAGAACATCATGACCCCAAGGTATCCCAGGGCAACCG
>JACIZN010000035.1 GCA_014359405.1 Candidatus Caldatribacterium sp. | reverse complement strand
CTTTCCCAGACACAAAGTATAAGAAACCCTCGCTATTTTCAGCAATGCGTCGCACCCGCTCAAGAGGCGAAGTCACCGAGGCAAGAAGAATGCGGGAAAGAATACCCCGAGCACCCTCGAGGAAATCACGAGCTTCAAGAGGAAAATCAGCAACGATGAGCCCTAAAAAGCCGGCTTCTCTGAAGTCCCTTGCGAATTCCCCCACGCCGTACTGAAGCACAATATTCCCATAGGTCATAGCTATAAGGGGAACAGAAAGGCGAAAGCGGGAGAGAACCTCAGGAACCATGCGCGGGGTAACTCCCTGCTTGAGCGCCATAAACGATGTCGTCTGAATAACCGGTCCATCTGCTACCGGGTCGGAATGGGGAATGCCCACTTCGATAGCATCGACCCCTTCGCTCTCGCAGATTTGAAGGAGCTTGCAGAAGCTCTCAACATCAGGATACCCAAAGGTAAGATAGGGAACAAAGAGTTTGTGCCTCTTTCTCCGTTCTACAAGAACGTCTCGCAATGGGTCCATGACTATTCCCCCTTTGCAAGAGACTGCATGACCACTTCAACATCCTTATCGCCCCTTCCTGAAAGGCAGATGAGAATGGTCGCTCCAGAAGGCAAGGAAGGAGCAAGCTTGAGAGCGTACGCAACTGCATGGGCACTCTCAAGAGCAGGTATAATTCCATCGGTTCTGGCAAGGTGACAGAAAGCATCTCGTGCCTCCTCATCTGTCACCGCCACGTACTGTGCTCTTCCGGTCACCGCAAGAAAGGAATGTTCAGGTCCCACCCCAGGGTAGTCAAGACCAGCAGCAATGGAATGTGTCTCCCGAATCTGCCCGAACTCATCCTGGAGAAGAAAGCTCATGCTCCCATGGAGCACCCCCTTCTTTCCTCGACCGATGCTTGCCGCATGCTTTCCACTTTCAAGACCAAGACCACCGGCCTCCACTCCTATGAGCTTAACCTCCTCATGAGGAAGGAAGGCGGAGAATATCCCCATGGCGTTGCTTCCTCCCCCCACGCAGGCAATGACATAGTCAGGGAGCTTACCCTCTCGCTCGAGAAATTGCTCTTTCGCTTCTCGCCCTATGACCGATTGGAAATCCCGCACCATGGTGGGGTACGGATGGGGACCGACCACAGACCCAATCACGTAGTGCGTTGTATCCACGTTCCGGACCCAGTCTCGCAGGGCTTCGTTGATAGCGTCTTTTAGGGTTTGACTTCCAGAGTACACAGGAATGACCTCCGCCCCAAGGATTTGCATTCGAAAGACGTTGAGTTTCTGCCTCTCCACATCGATAGCCCCCATGTACACCTGGCATGAAAGTCCAAGAAGGGCACAGGCTGTTGCCGTTGCCACCCCATGCTGCCCCGCACCGGTCTCCGCGATAATCCGTTTCTTGCCCATCTTTTTTGCAAGAAGTACCTGTCCCAGGGTATTGTTGAGCTTGTGCGATCCAGTATGGTTCAGGTCCTCGCGCTTCAGGTAAATCCTTACTCCCCCAAGTTCTTCGGAAAGTCTTGCTGCGTAAGTGAGGGGCGTGGGACGTCCAGCATATGTCCTCAGGTACATCTCGAGCTCTGCCCGAAAGGAGGGATCATCTCGATAGTACTCGTACGCCTCCTCGAGCTCCTCAAGAGGATGAATGAGGGTCTCTGGGACAAACCGTCCACCAAACTCGCCAAAAAATCCTTTCCTCATAATGCCACCTTCCTCTGCACGACGGCAAGAAATTCTTTCAACTTACCCAGGTCCTTTTTTCCTGGTGCCCTCTCAACTCCGCTATTCACATCAAGAGCGAAAGGATGAATCTCTTCAAGGAGAGAAACAACGTTTTCCGCCGTTAACCCTCCTGCAATGATAACCGGACGGGGGATGCTCTGGAGAAGATGGGCAATGCTCTTCCAGGGAAAGGGCCTCCCCGTACCCCCTCGTTTGCCCCCGTGTACGGTATCAAAGAGAATATAGGATACCCACGGAACGTACTCCTCGATGTTTTCAGGAAACACCCCTTCTCCAACCCCGAAAGCCTTAATAACACCTCTCCCAAGTCGCTCACAGAAAGAAGGGTCCTCCTCCCCGTGAAGCTGCAAAAGGTCAAGCCCACAGAAATCTCGAATACGTCGGACCTCACCAAACGGCGCATTTTGAAAGACGCCCACAGTAAGAACCTTGCCCTGAAGGCAAGAGACAATGTCCCGAACCTTCTCAGGGCTCACGTAACGGGGGCTCTCGGGAACGAAAATGAACCCAAGCGCCCAAACGCCAAGGGAAGCTATAGAGAGAGCGTCCTCTTTTTCCGTTATACCGCACACCTTAACAACGGGCAATTGCTCTCTCCCCCTGTAACTCAAGGAGTTTTCTTGTGGGATTTTCTGAAGTCAAAAGTGACCCTCCGACAAGGAAGTTGTACACCCCCGCCTCAAGGAGATTCTCCACGTCGTCACGATTGGCGATACCACTTTCGGCAACTACTGTAACATCCTTAGGAATCAAGGGAAGAAGGCGAAGGGTCGTTGCAAGAGATACCCTGAAGGTAGAAAGATCCCGGTTGTTGATACCGATGACTCTGGCGGACGCAGAGAGGGCTTTCTCGAGATCTCTCTCGTCGTGGACCTCAACAAGAGGAGTAAGGCCAAGGAATTCGGCAAGTTCTATGAAGCTCTTGAGGCGGTCTTTTGAAACAATACGCGCAATCAGGAGAATCGCATGGGCACCTGCTTCCTTTGTTTCGTAGATTTGCGTCTCTTCAAGAACAAAGTCCTTGCGCAAGACCGGAAGATGGGTCGTTCTCACTACCATCTGGAGGAGTTCAAGGCTTCCCTGAAAATGCTCTTCCTCAGTAACAACCGAAATCGCCTTTGCCCTACCCTCCTCATAAGAGGAGAGGAAGTAAGGAACCTCCTCGAGCGCAATGAATCTCCCCCGAGAAGGCGAGGCAAGCTTAATCTCGGCAATGATGTTAGGCCCGGGACCACATAGGGAAGAGAGGAAGGCGTTCTCCTGAGAACGAGCAAGAAGTTCAGCTACCTCGAAAGGTGAATACTTTTTTCCCTGAGCAAGGAGTCTCCGCTTCTTCGCAACCACAATGGTTTCAAGAATGTTTTCCATTTTCCGCACCCCCTCGGATTCCCCTTGCAGCAGCAACGAGTTCCTGGATTCTCTCAAGAGCCTCTCCGCTTTGGACGATTCCCTCAACCTGTTCGAGCGCCTGAGGAATTGTTTCTGCTCTCTCAGCAAGCCACACAAGGAAGGCTGTGTTCAGGACAAGTGCCTCGTAGTGTGCTTCCTTCTTTTTTCCCTGAAGAATTTCAAGAAAGAGCTGGGCATTATCATGGGTACTTCCCCCTTGAATCGCCTCCACAGGGTGCTCCCGGAGACCAACCTCACGAGGGTGAAAGGTTAAGGTTTCCATTCCCCCCTCGGTTACAAGAATGCAGTGCGTTGTACCGCTCACGCTCACCTCATCTACCCCAGGTTCCCCCCAAACGGCAAGACCCCGTCGTACCCCAAGAAGAGAGAGAACGTACGCCACCGGCTCAAGGAGTTTTTGGTCGTACACGCCAACCATCTTGTACGCCACGGAACAGGGAGTTGTTAAAGGACCAAGGACGTTGAATACTGTGCGTACCCCAAGCTCTCTCCGTACCCCCTGAACTGTCCGCATGGCTGGATGGTACAGCGGAGCATAAAGGAAAGCAAAACCTGTTGTGGCAAAGAGTGCCTCCATGGACTCTTTCGGAAGATCCACGGGAAAGCCAAGGCTCTCAAGAAAATCAGCACTTCCAGAACGACTTGAAACCGAGCGATTGCCATGCTTCACAATCGGGACACCCAAGGCAAAGGCAAGGAGAGCAGCGCCTGTAGAGATGTTCATAGTGCCCTTCCCATCGCCGCCAGTACCACAGTTATCAGCAACCAGCACTCCAGAGGGTACCGAAAAGGGTATTGCGAAATCACGCATAGCCTGAGCAAACCCGAGGAGTTCCTCTTTCCTTTCACCCCGAACCCGTAGAACACCAAGAATTGCCCCCATTTGTGCAGGGGTGAGCTTCCCCTGCATGAGTTCACACATGAGAGCGTACGCTTCAGAAGTGGTGAGAATCTCTCCGTTGAGTACTCGAAGCAATGCCTCCTTCACCTCCTCCCCACCTCCAGGAAATTCCGAAGGATGATTTTTCCCTGAGGAGTGAGAACAGACTCCGGATGAAACTGGACTCCAAAGAGGGGGTAGATCTTGTGCTCTAACGCCATGATCTCTCCCTCTTCAGTCCAGGCAGTAACCCGAAGGGATGGCGGAAGACTTCCAGGATCAACAACAAGGGAATGGTATCGGCCGACCCATATCTCCTGGGGCAGATCCCGGAAGAGAGGAGAAGGAAGGAGAAAAACTTTCCATCTCTTCCCGTGGCAGGGCCTTCGAGCCTTTACAATGCGCGCTCCTTCAACGTACGCAATGCACTGGTGGCCAAAGACACACCCCCAGGATAGGAATGAAGGGGGCAAAGCGAGCTATGACGCTATTCGTGATACCGCAATCGGTGGGATCCTTTGGACCCGGAGAGATCACAATTCGATCCGGGTGCATTCTCTCAATCTCCTCGATGGTGATTTCGTCATTGCGGAAGACCCGAATTTCATCCTTGCTCAACTCCCCAAGGTACTGCACCAAGTTGTACGTGAAGGAATCGTAATTGTCGATGACGAGAATCATACGCTCTCCTCCTTTTCGGCAAGTTGTAATGCCAGGAGCAAGGCTTCAGCCTTGCTCCGGGTTTCCTCGTATTCCCGCTCGGGCACAGAATCGTACACCACCCCTGCTCCTGCCTGAACCCGAGCAATACCATCCTTAAAGAAGATGCTTCGAATGACAATGCAGGTATCCATATTCCCCTGAAAACTCACGTACCCCAACGCTCCTGCGTAGGGACCGCGGCTTTCTGGCTCAATCTCTTCGATGATCTCCATTGCCCGCACCTTCGGTGCTCCACTGACCGTGCCTGCCGGAAAGCATGCCTGCAACGCCCTCCAGGGGTTCATACCTTGGCGGAGCACTCCAGAAACCGTGGAGACGATATGGAAGACGTGAGAGTATCGCTCGATCTTCATGTATTCCTCAACCTGAACGCTTCCCAGCTCACACACCCGCCCAAGGTCATTTCTCCCAAGGTCAAGGAGCATAACGTGTTCCGCATTCTCCTTTTCATCCCCAAGGAGATCCTGAATGATTTCCTCTTCTGGCACACCCTGCAGGCGTCGACGCGTCCCAGCAATGGGACGAGTCGTAACCTTCCTTCCCTCGACCTTGACCATCATTTCCGGGGAAGAGCCAAGGAGTGTAAAACCCGGCGTCTCAAAGTAGAAAAGGTAGGGTGATGGATTCAGGGACCGTAAAATCCGATACGCCTGGAAAGGGTCTCCCTCATGCGGCACCGTGAAACGCTGGGAGATGACGACCTGAGAGGCATGTCCCTCTTCGATGAGCTCGATGACCCTGCGAACCGCCCTTTCAAAAGCTTCCTTCGTGAAATTCGAGCGAATTGGTCCACAGAGGCGGAATCCTTCCCGCTTTTCTGCAGCCAAAGGATACCTTTTAATTTCCCCCATGACCTCCTGAATCCACGCCACTCCCCGCAGAAAATCCCCTTCGTCTCCCGCCCGGGCAATGTACACCGCCCCTAAGAGATGCTTGAGATGGTCAAAAAAGAGGTACCGTCGCACCGTCGCAAAATAGGCAAGGGGAAAGTCTACAGGCTTCTTGGGAACCGTTTTTTCCCAGGTTTTCACAGCATCATAGCTCAAAAAACCGACTGCTCCGCCCAGAAAAGGCAGGGCAAGAGAAGGGTAGACCGAGAAAGAAGGGTACTTCCTTTCAAGGACAGTCACAAGGTCCATGAAGTCGAAGAAGTATTCCTCTTCCTCTACGTCCCTGATAAGGAAGGAATACCTCCCCCAGGTTTCACCCCTTTCGGCGCTCTCAAGGAGAAACACCGGACTCCCCCGCCTGAGGTGCTCAAAAAGAACCACAGGTGTCAGGCGGTCCGCAAGGCACTCCGCATGGAGAGGTATGTAATCGTACTGTGCACTGAGCTTATAGAACTCCTCCTTCGAAGGGCGGATCTCCAATTTCCTCACCCCAAACAAAAAAGCCCTCGTCAAGAGACGAGGGCTTTTCCTCGTGGTGCCACTCTTGTTGGTAGTACCCACGTACTACCCACTCAACCGGGTACACTGTGATACCCGTCTTCCTCTAAAGGGAAAGACCCTTTTCAACCTACTCTCCCCTCTCGGGGATTTCGATGAAAAGCTCCGAGGCCCATTCACCCCTTCGGGACTACCTGGCTCCCACCTCACCCAGGCTCTCTCTGAGCCCCAGACAAGGGGCTACTCCCCCTCATCATCGCCTAAAGCTCTATTCAACTTTGGCTTCCTTATACCACCAACTATGCCTTCTCGTCAAGATGGGCAAGTTCTCTTTAGTACCACCAAGACAGGAGGAACCTGTTGCCTATGGAAACATTTCGGAGACCTGCTCTCTTGCATCTTTCCAGTGCCTCTTCAGCGTGGTTGACCGAAGTTGTCGGGAGATTATCAAAAAAGAAATTCGGAGCAAATCCTAAAAGGACATAGGGGATATCTGGATTCACACGGGCAATAAAGGTGGCAATCCTCTCGACTTCTTCCCCAGTTACGTAGCCGGGGACAAGGAGAGTGCTCGCCACAACAGTGGGTCTATCGTACTTCTTGCTCTCCTGAGCAAGCCACAGGAAGTTTTCAAGCGTTCTTCGGTTGGAAACCCCGGTGAGGGCAAGGTGAATCCGCTCGTCAAAAGCCTTTACATCCACCTTGAGAATTCCTCCACTCTCGCAGGAGAACTTGTACATGATCCGAATAATCTCGGGGTGCACAGCTCCGTTGGTTTCCCAGCAAATGCGCAGCCTCCCCAGAACTCTTCGGGCAAAAGCAAGGGCATGGGCTACTTGAGGTCCAGGATCCCCTCCAAAAAAACACACACAGGCGACCCTTGGATGGACCGCCTTAAGGAGTTCTTCCACACTCACAAGGGGTTTCCGTTCCGCAAGGAGGGTATGAAAGTGCCAGTTCTGGCAGAAAAGACAGTTAAAAGAGCAACCTGCGTAGAAAACGGCAAGGTTCTGGTACCCGAAATGCTTCCTCTCCGGACAAAAGGGCGTGGCCACACAGTTTGTCGGGAGATCGTCGTAGTACCACTCAAGAAGGCCTTTTTCTGCTGTCCCTGCCCAGCGCCTTCCTCCCTCAAGAAGCCCACAGAAGCTTATGGTTTCTCCTCCACAGGCATGGACACAGATTGAGCACAGAGGAGAACCTCCATGGGCAGGGTACGGAAGGCCAAAGGACTTACGGATTTTGGCATGAACCTTCTCGATGTGGGGAAGGGCTTGCGAGAAATTCTCAACAATGCAGCGTCGGCAAAGACCAAGTGTATCGGCAACAAGGAAGGATTTTACTCCACAGATTCGGCAGCATCCCTCACGTGGTTCCTCCATGCGCCACCACAGGGGCCTCGCTTCCTAAGAATTCGAAAACCCCTACGTCCTCTCCAAGATACTCCCCTTCTACCCCGTCCTCCCTAAGGGAGTTCTTCCAGGGGAAACCCTGCTCTTCAAGATACCTCAAGTCCTTTTCGGCTTCTTCATACCGCCCCAGGGCTTTATAGGTGAGCGCTCGAAAGAGATATCCTCGGAAAAAATCAGGACGAAGAAGAAGCACTGCTGAGAAATCCTCAAGAGCCCTCTCGTAATCGCCCTTCCTGTACAAGCACAAACCCCGCGCAAAGTACGCCCTGAAAAAGGTAGGATCAATGGCTATGGCATCGCTTTGGCTTCCTATGGCTTCCTCACATCGTCCAAGCTCGAGCAAGACCAAGCCTTTCAGGTAGTGGGCTTGTACATTGCTTCGCTGCAGGGTGATGACCTTTGAGAAATCCTCAAGTGCTTTCTCGTGTTCCCCTCTCTGGAAAAAATACGTCCCCCGGAGCATGTAGAGCCTCGGATCCGTAGGCTTTAAGACCAAGGCCTTAGAGATATCCTGAGGAACTGTTGTGTCAAATCCTTTGTAACGCAGAACGAGGAGGGCTCGACGGTACAAAGCCTCAGAATCAGAAGGGTTAAGGAGAAGGCATTTTGAGAGATCTTCCAGGGCTTCCTCAGGTTTTCCCGCCTCAGAAAACGCCATAGCTCGATTGAAGAAGGCTTCGGCAAGATGAGGATTTAACTCACAAGCCTTCGAGAGATCTCGGAGGGCCTCTTCAATCCGTCCCTGGGAAAGGTAAGCATTTCCCTGGTTGTTATAGGCTTCGGCAAAATTGGGCCGCAAATCAATGGCTTTTGAATAGTCAGCAATAGCCTTCTCTACTTCACCGAGGGCAAAGTAGGCATTCCCCCGGTTCACATAACCCTCGGGGTAATCGGGTTTGAGCTCAAGAAGGACATTGTACGCCTGAACAGCCTCTGCAAAGCGCTTTTCCCGGAGATGGGTGAAGGCAAGGAGCACAAGCCTTCGAAGTTCAGGAGAAAAGATGTCCCGAACTTCAATACGAGAAAGATACAGCGCCACGAGTGCAAGTACTGCAAGAAGAAGGAATACCACTTCTAACCCCCTTTTCTGCCTTTCTTACTATCTATTGTAGCAGAAAAGGGGTTAGACAAGCTTCTCAAGCTCGATTTTCCCCTCAACTCCCAGAAGGTCTTCGAAGATAACCACCACTCCCTCGAGGGAAGGGATACGACGAGCAAAACGCAAAACCGAAGCGACATCCTCTCGTCTTCGAACACGGTTTGCAAGACTCGTTGCCCACGCATCGGCAAGCGCCGCCGAGCTTGATACAACCACGACTGCATCTGCGCAGCCAAAACTCAGAGAAGGACCAACCTTCCCTGAAGACGTGGCCACTCCCCAGACCTTCCCTCCAGGAAGCCGAATACCAACCCTGAAGCTGAAGGGCGAATCTTCCCCTGCATAGATGGCCACAACTCGTTCCCGCGAAGAAACAACAAGAATATCTCCACCATTTTCAATGATGAGCTCAGAACTTAAGGGAAGAAGTTCTTCAGCAACGGCTTCATTGATAGCCCCAGCCACCGCTGCCATCGGACCCACTTGGGCTTCCCGTGCCGCCCAGCTCATACGTTGACATATCGGCGGAGCAAAAGAAGGAACAGAAACGGGGACGAGAGATGCCGCAAAGCGAGGATCGTATCGAATGTACGCCTCAAGATTCCTGCGCTCTTTCACAAGACGGGCCTCTGCCCTCTCCTTCAAATCCCTCTCGGCAAGGATGAAGAGATCGCTCTCTTTCACCCTCACCGAGAAGGGCACGAGGTCATCAGCCCGCATATACCTTCGATACCATCGTTCAACGTACTGGCGCACTCAAATCAGGGCCTCCATGGCATGAGTAGGACAGGCAAGAACACAGAGTTCACAGGCAATGCACTTTGCTGGATCGTACCGCACAAGGAAAGAGGGTCGCTCCATAGAGAGTGCCCCGGTGGGGCAGAGTCCCACACAGGTTCCACAGTGATAACACCGCTCCTCCACCATGCGGATGTCTTGACTCAGGGGTTCAACGAGGACTCCTCGGCTCTTCAAGAACTCAAGGCCCTCCTTCTGCTTTTCCCGATTCCCAATGACTTCCATTACCATAATGCCCTCTCGATGCGGCGATATGGAGGCTCGCAGAATGTTGAACTGTAATCCAAAGTGCAGGGCAAGCTCGCACACAATGGGACGGTCCGCCACTTCTTGGGGAAACCGGAGAACGACTTTCTTTCCATTCCCATTCATAGCCTTTACCTCCCAACGATCACACTGGCCTCAACAGGCCGCTCCACAAGGTTCTTGAACCGCACTCCAGACTCTACCCCCGGAAGCTGTGCCACAGGCTTTGTCAAGGTGAATTTCCCTTCTTGAATCCACCTCTTCAAGGTGAGGGCTACCTCCCGAGCCTTGCTGTAGCTTGACATCGGGGACGTGGGGACTTCTTTACCCCCTATCCGAATCTTTCCGCTCCGGAGCTCTGCATAGCTCACGTAGCCGAGAATTTCTCCCGTACCGTAGGGATAGGCGTGGCTGTAGTCCACAACCGGTGCAAGGATTTCCTCATCGCTCACCGAACAGTAGTAGAGGGTCTCCTCATCGAGGATGGGAATAGGAACCCCAAGGCCAAGAGCCAAAGAACAACCGTATCCTCGAATGCTCACTCCCCAAAGCCACTGAGGACTCATACCTTTGAGGTCCCCGATGACTGCCAGGGTTCCTGCCCCACCTTTGGGGATGCCCCGTTCAGTCCGTTCCACGCTCGGGTTGTGCTGGGTTCCCTGCCAGGCGACGTATCCGATACCTCCTCCAAGGAAAATCCTCGTTCCTATACCGATGACCCGGTAGAAAGGATCGTTGAGGAGGGGCGAGAGTTGCCCCGCCGAAGAGTACCCTGCATTCCCCATCTTTGGAAGGAGCACTCCCAGATAGGTGTAGATGGTCTTATCGGAGAGGTTCACGGCCACATTGTAGTTCTGGTAGGCGTTCCTGGGATTGAAGAGGTACGCCTCGTTGAGGTCCCGAAGATTAATCCAGGTGACGAGCTTCTTCCTCGGGTAGCAGTCCGTGCCATAGGCGTAGGCCTCAAGGAGAATGTCCTTTCCAGCCACAAGGTCTTGGATAACATGGCCGCCTCCATAGCGGAACTCTCCAGGATGGACCTTATTGAGGGGATCGTCTTTGGCCGGTTGCGTCGCCCCGATGTAGAGGTCCACTGCCGCAAGGCCAGCATAGGCCAAAACTCCGTTAAGGTACACCTCGTGAATCTTCATCCGGGGTTTTGTGTGGCCAATGTTCAAGAAAGCTCCTGAAGAGCACATGATGCCGAAAGTCCCAGTGGTCACCACATCCACTTCCCGGGCTACCCTCTCTACGCCTTTTTCCCTAACAAGGTCGATGACCTCCTCAGCAGTGACCACAACCACCTGCCCTTTCTGGATTTTCTCGTTGATTTCCTCATAGGTCCGGAGGAGACTGCCCACAGGAACACCCCCTTTACTTTGGTCTTGATACGCAAAAACCCCTCGCCCGAAGGGACGAGGGGTTGCACTCGTGGTACCACCCTTCTTCACTATCCCGAAAGGGATAGCCTCGTTACCATGGGTCCTGTAACGGGGACCATCCGTTGGCGACTACTCCCTTTCATCACCACCGCTCTGGGGCCATGTTCATCAGGCCAGGGATACCGGGCTCCCACCTTCCCCCGGCTCTCTCTGATCCCCTCCCGACTACTCATCCCCTTCACCGCTCTGCGGGTCGGGGATATTATAGCATAGCGATAGGAATAGTCAAGAAGTGAGGGAAGTTTTTTCAGAACCAGCCTCCCGGAAGATACTCCCGTTCCGCCTCAAACATTTCGTCAACCATCTTTTTGATTTCGTCAAGGGAGAGAACGGCTGCAGTTAGGGGGTCATAGTAAAGGGCATAGTACACATAGTCCCTCTTCCCCTCAAGAATGGCCTGCACTGCCATCTCTTGGCTCTGCACAACCATCCGGTTGAGTGCTGCAAGCTGCAGGGGCAAATCTCCCACAAAAGCAGGACGAATACGTCCTTTCTCCACAAAACAAGGGACCTCAACAACACACTGGGGAGGAAGATTCGTTATGAGACCCTTGTTGGGAAGATTGATGTTTGCTCGAAAAATCTCGCCACTCTCGAGGGCATAGATAATCTTCATTCCATACTCCTCGCTCTCTTCGTAGTTTATGGAAACTTCTCCACTTGCAATTCGCTCGAGCTCTCTCTCGTAACTTTCTCTATCTTCTCCGTAGAGCTTAAGAATGAATCCAGTTTCTCCGTTCCATCCCCCACCAGGTGTGAATCGTTTCAAAAGGTCCGGTCTTTTCCGAAACCAGGGGTTATACTCAGAATTGTGACCGCTGGACTCGGTTACGTAGTACCCAAGATGCTTGAACATCTCTATCCTTGTCGTATCCATTCTCCAGATTTCTGGATCCTCTACCCTTTCCCGCAAAAGAGGATACACATCTTTTCCATCCAGGCGAAGTTCTAAAAACCAGGCTTGATGGTTGATTCCTGCAACCCAGTACTCGAGCTTCTCAAAAGGCCAGTCCATGTATCGAGCTATCTGCCTTGCAGTATGCTGCACACTGTGGCAAAGGCCGTAAAACCGCAACGAGGGATAGCGCTCCTTCACAACCCAGCAGAGAATGGACATAGGATTCGTGTAGTTGAACACAAAAGCTTCCGGACAAAGTTCCACTATATCCTGGCACATGGCAAGGATAACCGGCGCGGTTCTCAGGGCTCTAAAGACACCTCCGGGACCAATGGTATCCCCAATGCACTGGTCCACTCCGTACCGCAGGGGAATTTCGATGTCCTTTCGAATGGCTTCTATATCCCCCACAAGGATGGAAATGAAAACATACTGGGAACCTGGAAGGGCCTCTCTACGATCGGTGGTAGCGAGAATCCTCTCCACAGGGATGTTATTCTCGCGAAAAATCCTCTGTGCAATACGGTGAATATACGAAAGGCGACGTTCATTAATGTCTACAAGCGCGATTTCGATTTCCTCTCGAGGAAAAGGCAATCGTGCAAGATCCACAAGGAGCCTCTGGGTAAAAACGAGACTCCCTGCGCCGATAAAGGTTACCTTCACTCGTTAGACCTCCTTTCGTGCTTACGCACATGCCCACTCTGGAAGATACTCCCGTTCCGCCTCAAACATTTCGTCAACCATCTTTTTGATTTCGTCAAGGGAGAGAACGGCTGCAGTTAGGGGGTCGAGGGCTATAGCTTCATAGATATACCGCCTCTTTTGCTGCAATACACCCTCTACCGCCAGCTCTTGAACGTTGATATTCGTCCTATTAATGGCTGCAAGCTGCGGTGGAAGTTCACCCACAAAACAGGGATGGATACCCAGGCGGTCCACAAAACAGGGAACTTCAACGCAACAGCCTTCGGGAAGATTGGTGATAAGTCCTGTATTCGCAACGTTACCATTAATTCGAACTACTTCCCCCGTTTCCATAGCATTGATGATATAGGCACCGTACTCAAGGCTTCGCCGAATCTCTATCGGCTCTTCACCCTGAATCTGGCGTCTGATTCTCTCCATGTAAGGCGCAAGGCCAGCGCGGCATATCTCATAGTAGTCCCAGCGCTTCGGGATATATCTTGCGACGAGATGCGGATTTTTCCGGAAATAAGGTACATATTCAGACATGTGGTGGCTCGATTCAGTCACGAAGTATCCGAAGCGGCGCATAATCTCGAAACGGACAATGTCCCGATTGTAAATCTCGGGATCCTCCATGGCTTTCCAGAGGAGGGGATATGCATCCTCTCCTTTATACCTGAACTGCAGAAACCAGGCCTGGTGATTGATTCCCGCAACCCAGTAATCGATACCTTCAGGTATGGGTTTATAGAAGAATTCCTGCTCTTCATCCTCGTACCGGAGTACTTCCTCCACCTGGACACCAATGTACTCAGCCAGAGTTCGAGCTGTTCCCTGAACACTGTGGCAAAGGCCTACATTTCGCACGCGGGTCGCTTTGTTCATCGCCCAGCAGAGCATGGCCATCGGATTCGTGTAATTGATGAGCAAAGCATCGGGGCAGAGTTCTTCCATATCCCGGCAGATGTCAAGGAGTACGGGGATAGTGCGCAAAGCCCGGAAGACTCCCCCAGGTCCAAGGGTATCCCCCACCGTCTGGTCTATTCCGTACTTTCTGGGAATCTCTACATCCAGTCGATACGCTTCAAGCCCCCCAACCTGAATCATGTTGATGACGTACTGAGCTCCTTTGAGAACTTTTCTTCGGTCCTTCGTGGCTTCAATAGTCAGAGGTAGGTTCTCTTGCTCTTTGAGTCTTTCAGTGAGTTTTGTGATAAGTTCAAGGCGCTCTTCATCGATGTCCACAAGGGCAAGAGTGCTATTCCTAAGGGATGGAAAAGTGATAATATCAGTGATTAGCTTCTGAGCAAAAACGACGCTACCTGCACCGATAATGACGATTTTGGGCATACTTGACCCTCCTTCCATCTACTGGAGAGTGCTGCCGTTACTCTCAAAAATTCCAACCACGTACAGGAACTTGAATAAAACACAGTTGAACGACTCTCGGTAATCTGAGTGCTAGGAAACTATCCCCAAGGTAAATTACTATCTACTCAGACGAGGGTAACCAAGATACTGCGATTGCCCAATCTTCAAAATAAACCCCACTGTTCAAAAACCCCCTTGCAGTCATCCTGAGGGGCTTCTTAGCAATACAACCAGCATCGAACCTGATGCCCACTCTTTACCTCTATCAGAGGAGGGGCCTCTATGCAGGTGCGCTTACAATGAGGACACCTTGACGCAAAAAGACAACCCTCAATTTTAGCATATGGGTCTGGGATATCACCCCTAATGATTTCAAGCCGTTCCTTACTCCTCCCCTGTACACCCAGATACGGTATGGATTTCAACAACGCTTGCGTATAGGGATGCAAGGGATCATCAAATAGGTCGCACACCTCGGCATATTCCATAATTCTTCCCAAATACATGACTGCCACGTAGTCAGCAATTTCTGCTACTACTCCTAAGTTATGGGTTATGATAATGACCGCCATACCTATCTTCCGCTGCAGATCCCTAAGGAGCTCCAGCACCTGAGCTTGTACCGTCACATCTAGGGCAGTGGTGGGCTCGTCCGCTATGAGTAACCTCGGATTACAAGCTAAGGCCATTGCTATCATGGCGCGTTGCCGCATTCCTCCACTCAACTGGTGAGGGTAATCATCCACTCTTTTCTTTGGTTCCGGGATACCCACTCGCTCCAGCATGCGAATCGCAAGCAATTTAGCATCCCTTCGTGTCATTCTCTGGTGGGTAACAATGTTCTCGATGATTTGCTCCCCAATGGTGTACAGTGGATTAAGGGATACCATCGGTTCCTGAAAAATCATGGAGATATGCCTTCCCCTTATTTCTCGCATAGCATTTCCCTTAGGCGGGAGTTTAGCCAAATCGATAAAGCTTCCATTTCCTCGATAGTACAATATCTCTCCCCGAATTATCTTCCCCGGAGGAGGGACCAACCTCATCACTGAGAGTGCCAAGACTGTTTTGCCACAACCTGTCTCACCTATAATGCCCAAAACCTTCCCTTCTCGTACCTCCAAATCAACCCCGTCCACTGCTCTTACAACTCCGTCGTCAGTATAAAAGTAGGTACAGAGATCTTCGATGCGGAGAAGTACACCTTTCTTTTCGATCATCCACCCTCTACCCCTTTAAGGCACAACTGTTCCGCAAAATGGCAAGCAACATAGTGATGAGTATCAACCTCCCTAAGCACCGGTTCCTCCTCACGGCAGATTTTATCGGCGTATCGGCACCTGGGATGGAATTTACACCCAGGAGGTGAACAGATAGGACTGGGGACATCTCCTCCCAACAGTATACGGCTGAGTTTTCTCCGAGGATCAACCTTAGGAACCGCAGACAGGAGGGCCTCTGTGTATGGATGTTTAGGCGTAACGTATATCGCCGTCGCATCGCCAACTTCGACAAGTTTTCCCAAGTACATCACGGCAACTCGGTCACTCACATATTGCACCACACTCAAATCGTGCGAAATGAAAAGGTATGTAAGACGAAGTTCTCTTTGTAAATCTTTAAGAAGGTTCAGCACCTGTGCCTGAACAGAGACATCTAAGGCAGAAACAGGTTCATCAGCTACGATAAGCCTCGGATTAGAAGCTAAGGCTCGCGCAATGCCTATTCTCTGTCTTTGACCACCACTAAACTCATAGGCGTACCTTCTCATGTGCTGCGCTTTTAACCCCACAAGTTCAAGGAGCATCTTTACCTTTTCCTCCAAATCCCTACCCTTGGCCATGCCATGAATTTTCATAGGTTCTCCCACGATCTCCATCACCGTCAGCCTCGGATCAAGGGAGGAGTAGGGATCCTGAAATATCATCCTCATCTCCCGCCTCAGTTCCTTAAGTGTTTCCAGGTCTAACTTCGTCAATTCCACTTTTTCACCGCTGCTTTTTCTAAACCAAACCTCACCTTCGGTAGGCTCTATTAACCTTAAAACGCATCTTCCCAAGGTAGTCTTGCCACAGCCACTCTCCCCCACCAATCCCAAGGTCTCCCCCTCTTTAATGAAGAAGCTAACCCCATC